>PUNI01000081.1 GCA_003551745.1 Paracoccaceae bacterium
CCCAGCCGCCTCGACCTGCTCGACCGCTGGCGGATCGCCGACAACCTGCGCCGCAGCCTGATCCCGCCGGGGCTCGTCCTGCTCGCCGCGGCGGGCTGGCTGGCGCTGCCCGGCGCGGCCTGGCTGTGGACGGCGCTGACCGTCGCCGCGCCGGGGGCGTATCTGTTCACCGACCTCGTCACCGGGCTCGCCCGCGGGCGGCGGCGCGGCACGGTGCGCGGGCTGATGCGCGCGCAGCGCGACCATGCCGGCCGCTGGACGCTGGCCATCACCTTCATGCTCCACGAGGCGGTTGTCGCGCTCGATGCGATCCTGCGGTCGCTCTGGCGCGTCCATGTCTCGCGCCGGCGCATGCTGGAATGGACCACGGCGGCGCATGCCGCGCGCGCCGGGCCGGAGGGCGCGCGCGCCTACTGGCGCGAGATGTGGGCCTCGCCGGTGCTGGCGCTCATGCTCGCGCTTCTGGTGCTGGCGGTCGATCGCGGCGCGCTGGCCGGCGCGGCGCCGCTTCTGGCGCTGTGGTTCGCCGCGCCCGCCGTCGCCGCCCGGATCGGGCGGAAGCGGGTCGTGCCCGAGGCAAGGCTCGACGCCGCCGAGCGCGCCTTCCTGCGTCGGATGGCGCGGCGGACCTGGTATTTCTTCGAGGTCTTCGCCGGTCCCGAGGACAACTGGCTGCCGCCGGACAATGTCCAGCTCGACCCGCGCCCGGAGACCGCGCACCGCACCTCGCCGACGAATATCGGCATGCTCCTGCTCTCGACGCTGACGGCGCGCGATCTCGGCCATGCCGGGCTGCGCGACACCGCCCTGCGCTGCCGCGCGGTGCTCGAATCGATGGAGCGGATGGAGCGGCATCGCGGGCACTGGCTCAACTGGTACGACACGCGCTCGCTGCAGCCCCTGGAGCCGCGCTACGTCTCGACCGTGGACAGCGGCAACCTGGCGGTGTCGCTGATCGCCCTGGCCGAGGGCTGCCGCGAATATGCCGAGGGCCCGGTCCTGCCCCGGGCGCTGTGGTCGGGCCTTGCCGATGCGGTCGATCTGCTCGACGACTCGCTTGCCGGCGTGGCGGGCGAAGCGGGCGAGCGGCTGCGGGCGCAGATCGGGCGGATCGCGCGCCGCGTCGAGGCGATGGCGGCGGAAGCGTCGCCGTCGCCGGCGGCGCTCGATGCGCTGCGCGACGACGAACTCGCCGGGCTCAAGCCGCTGCTCTTCGAGCTCCTGCCGGCGACCGGGACCGATCCCGGCATCCGCCTCGAGGAGACGCGGGTCTGGCTCGAACGCTGCGAGCACCAACTGAACATGATGCGCGCCGAGACCGACGCGCTCCTGCCCTGGCTCCGGCTCGCCGAGAGCGCGCCGCCGGGGCTCGCGCCGCTGGCCCGGCACCTGGCCGAGGATCTCGGCGCCGAGCGGCCGCTGCGCGGGGCGGCGGCGCGCATCGCCGCGCTGGGCGGCGAGATCGCCGCGGCCCGGTCGGGCGCCGGGGGCGCGGCGGCGGAATGGCTCGACCGACTCGACGCGGCGCTGACCGCCGGCGGCGCGGCGCAGGCGGGTCTGTTGCGCGACCTCGAGCGGCTTGCCGACCGGGCGCGGGCGGGTGCCGACGGCATGGATTTCGCAATGCTCTACGACCGCGAGCGGCGGCTTTTCCATATCGGCCTGAATCTCGGCGCCGGGCAGCTTGATTCGCACCATTACGACCTCCTGCTCAGCGAGGCGCGGCTGGCGAGCTATTTCGCCATCGCCAAGCGCGACGTGCCGGCCGAGCACTGGTTCCACCTCGGCCGACCGGTCAGCCAGATCAACGGCGACCTCACGGCGCTGTCGTGGAACGGCTCGATGTTCGAGTTCCTGATGCCGGCGCTGGTGCTGGGGAGCGAGGATGGCCGGCTGATCGGGCGCAGCGAGCGCGCGGCGGTGGCGATCCAGCAGCGCTATGCGGCGCGACTCAAGCTGCCCTGGGGGGTGTCGGAATCCGCCTTCGCGCTGCGCGACAGCGCGCAGGTCTACCAGTACCAGGCCTTCGGCGTGCCCGGGCTGGGGCTGAAGCGGGGGCTCGAGGACGACTACGTGGTGGCGCCCTATGCCAGCGGCTTGGCGCTTGCCGTGGCGCCGCGGGAGGCGGTGCGCAACCTGCGCGAGCTGGCGGCGATGGGGCTGAACGGCCCCTACGGGCTCTACGAGGCGGCCGATTTCACCGCCGAGCGCAAGCCGCCGGGCGCGCGCTTCACGCCGGTGAAGAGCTACATGGCGCATCACCAGGGCATGCTGCTCGCCGCGATTGGCAACCGGCTGGCCAGGAACCCGTTGCAGCGGCGCTTCCTGGCCGACCGACGGATGCGGTCGATCGCGCTGCTCCTGCAGGAACGGGTGCCGTGGGATGCCCCGCGCGAGCCGGTGCGCAAGGAAAGCTCCGAGGTTCCAGAACTTGTCCGCGGCGCACCACTGCCCAGGCTTGGGGGATGGGAGCCGCCGCACGCCATTCCGCCGGAAAGCCTGGTTCTGGGCAATGGGCGGCTTTCGAGCACGGTGACCGCCGCCGGTGCCAGCGCCCTGTCCTGGCACGGTCAGGCACTGACCCGCAGCCTGACCCATGGTCCGGTCGAGGACAGCGCTGCGGTGCTCTATCTCCAGGACATGGAAGATGGCGCGATCTGGCGCTTGGGGCGTGGCGGGCAAGCGCAGGGCCGGTTCCACGCCCATATGGCCGAGATCAAGCACCGTGAGGCAGGCATCCTCGCCACGCTCGAAATCTGCGTGGCGCCGCGCGACGATGTCGAGATCCGGCGGCTGACGTTGGTCAACACCTCCGACCGGGTACGCGAGATCGCGGTGACCAGCGCCGCCGAGGTGGTGCTGGCGCGGCGCGAGGACCACGAGCGCCACCCGGCCTTCAGCCGGCTGTTTGTGGCGGCCGAGTACATGCCGGCCGAGCACGCGCTGGTCTTCTCGCGGCGGCCGCGCCGGGCGCAGGACAGGCCGCCGGTGATGCTGCATCGCCTGCTCGGCGACGGACGCAACCCGATCGAGGTCAGCTTCGAGACGGATCGCGTGGCCTTCCTTGGTCGCGGCGGCAGCGCCGAACGACCTGCCGGGCTGGTGGATGGTGGGCGCGACGGTCTCGGTGGAACGCTCGGCCACAGCCTCGATCCGGTCATGGCGCTGCAGGGGCGTCTAAGGCTCGAGCCAGGCGAGCGATGCCGGCTGGTCTTCGTCACCGTTGCCGCCGGCTCGCGCGAGGCCGCGCTGGAACTCGCTCGGCGCCATGGCGACGAGACCGCCCTTGACTGGCTGATGGATGATTCACGGCGGGCGGCCACGATGGAGGCCGGCAGGCTGTCGCTCGGCCAGGAGGATCTGGTGCTGGCGCAGCGCCTCGCCAGCCGGCTGTTGACCGGCGACCGCGGCCTGCGCCCGCCGCGCCCGGCTTTGCGCGACGACCTGCCCGGCCAGCCGGCGCTGTGGAGCATGGGGCTTTCGGGCGATCTGCCGATCCTCGTCGTCAGCAAGTCGGACGACGCGCCCGACGCGATCCTGAACCGGCTGGTGCAGATCCATCGCTGGTGGCACCGGCGCGGGCTGATCGCGGATCTTGTCGTGCTGCGCGAGGGGGCAGGGGGTTATGACGAGCCGGTGCGGCAACGCCTGTCCGCGGCGATGCGCGAGGCCGGGGTGATCGAGGGGCTGGGCGAGCGCGGCGGCATCCATCTGCGGGTTTCCGAGCAGATCGGCGAGGCGGCCCTGCGGGCGCTGCGCGGCGCCGCCCGCGCCTGGATCGACGGCAGCCGCGCCAGCCTCGCCGAGGCGGTGCGGGAGGCGCCGCCGGACCGCGAGCCGACACCGCCCTTCGTCCCGGTGCCCGGCCCGCCGCCCGAGCCCGTCGCCGGGCCGGAGCGGCCGGGCGATCTGTTGTTCGACAACGGCACCGGCGGCTTCGCGCCGGAAAGCGGCGACTACGTGATCCATCTGGAGCCGGGGATGCATACCCCGCAGCCCTGGTGCAACGTGATCGCCAATGACGGTTTCGGGGCCGTGGTCAGCGAGGCCGGCGGCGGCTTCACCTGGGCGGTGAACAGCGGCGAGAACCGGCTGACGCCGTGGAGCAACGATCCCGTCGCAGACCCGCCGGGCGAGGTGATCTACCTGCGCGACGAGGAAAGCGCGGCGATCTGGAGCGTCACCCCCGCCCCCTGTGGCGGCGACACCGCCTGCCGCGTCACCCATGCCCCCGGCGCGACCGATTGGCGGCGGTCGAGCCGGGGGCTGGAGCAGAAGCTCGACGTTTTCGTCGTCACCGACGCGCCGGTGAAGCTGTATGTGCTGGAACTCACCAATCCCGGCCGGCATGTCCGCCGCGTCACCGCCACCTGCTACGCCGAATGGGTGCTGGGCGCGGTGGCGGAGGCGGCACGACCGCATGTCGTCTGCGACTACGATCACGGTTGCCGAACGCTGCTGGCGCGCAATGGCTGGA
>PUNI01000129.1 GCA_003551745.1 Paracoccaceae bacterium
CCGCGCGCGCCGGCTTCACGCCGAGCTTCCGTTTGCCGCGACTGACGCCGGAGCTGAAGCGTCTCGCAATCATCGCCGGTCCGGCCATGCTCGCGGGCGGGGTGGTGCAGATCAATCTGATCGTCGGCCGCCAGGTGGCCAGCTTCTTCGAGGGCGCGGTGGCGTGGCTGTCCTATGCCGACCGGCTCTACCAGCTGCCCCTCGGCATCGTCGGCATCGCCATCGGCGTGGTGCTGTTGCCGGACCTGTCGCGCCGGCTGCGCGTTGACGATACGGTGGGCGGGCGCAACAGCTACAACCGGGCGACCGAGTTCGCCCTGGTGCTCAGCGTGCCGGCGGCAGTGGCCCTGGTGGTGGCGGCCCATCCCATCGTCTCGGTGCTGTTCGAGCGCGGCGCCTTCACCGCGGCCGACAGCGCGGCGACGGCGCTGGCGGTGGCGATCTACGGCCTCGGGCTGCCCGCCTTCGTGCTGCAGAAGGTGATGCAGCCGCTCTACTTCGCCCGCGAGGACACCCGAAGCCCGTTCCGCTTCGCGGTCTGGGCGATGCTTGTCAACGCGGTGCTGGCGATCGGCCTCGCGCCGGTGATCGGCTACATTGCCGCCGCGCTCGCCACCACGGTGGCGGGCTGGACGATGGTCTGGCAGCTGGCACGCAACGCCCGGGCGATGGGGCCGGCGGCGCTTTACGACGACCGGCTCCGGGGCCGCATCCTGCGCATCCTGCTGGCCTCGGCCGGGATGGGCGCGGTGCTGGTTGCCGGCACGGTGCTGCTGTCCGAGGCACTGGCCACCCCGACGCTGCGTTATGGCGCGCTGGCGGCGCTGGTGGCCCTCGGCTGCGTCAGCTATGCCGGGCTCGGGTTCGCGCTGCGCGCCTTCCGGCCGGCCGATTTCCGGCAGGCGCTGCGCCGGACCGGCTGAGCTTCACCGCGCCCGCAGCCGGGCCAGCAGCCGGCGCCAGCCGCCGGGGACGAGCAGGAAGGCGAGCCCGAAGCCGGTGGCGAAGGCCGCGATGTCGGCGATCCAATCCGACGAGACCCCGACCCACAGCCCCAGCGCGATGCGGATCGCCAGCAGCGTGGCGACGAGGCCGAAGGCGCGCAGCCGACGCCCGCCCTGCCCCTCGGCCTCGGTCCAGAGCAGCACGGAATAGGCGCCCACCAAGCCGAACACCGCCGGATAACCACCGAAGAGCCAGGTCGCCTCCGGCCGCAGGCTGGCATAGACGAGGGCCCCCGCCGCCGACCCCGCCAGCGCCACCGCCAGCACCGCCCAGCCGCGCAACGCCTCGCCCACCGCCTTGCCGAGCGCCAGCAGCAACACCGCGACGAAGCCCACATGCACCAATCCGCCGTGCAGCAGGGGATATGTGACAAAGCGCAGCAGGTTCTCGACGCCGAAGCGGCGGGTCTCGACCATCCACTCCCAGATCGCTCCCGAAAAGCCGAAGCGATGGATGAGCGATTGCCGCCAGCCCACCGCCTCGGGCCCGCCGATCAGCCCCTGCGCCCCCGCCTGCAGCAGCACCTCGATGCCGAGCAGAACCAGCACCATCGCCCAGACCACGGGCGGCAAGGGGTTGAACGGCGGGGCGTTGCGGTCGTGGTCCATGCCCGGGCTCCGAAGCCTTCGGCGGGCTCCGGTTGACGCCCTCCGCCCCCGGAGATAAGCGACGCCGTCCCCGAGTTACAGCCGGAAACCCGCTGCCATGAGCACCGCCCCCGCCTTCACGCCGCGTGTCTTCTCGGGCATCCAGCCCTCGGGCGGGCTGACGCTGGGCAACTATCTCGGCGCGCTCAAGCGCTTCGTCGAGAAGCAGGAACAGGGGGTCGAGACGATCTACTGCCTCGTCGACCTGCATGCGATCACCGTCTGGCAGGATCCGTCGAAGCTGCGCCATTCGACCCGCGAGGCAGCCGCGGCTTTCCTCGCCGCCGGCATCGACCCGGCGCGCTCGATCCTCTTCAACCAGAGCCAGGTTCCGGCCCATGCCGAGCTTGCCTGGATCTTTAACTGCGTGGCGCGCATGGGCTGGCTGAGCCGGATGACCCAGTTCAAGGACAAGGCCGGCAAGAACCGCGAGAACGCCGCTGTCGGTCTTTTCGTCTATCCCAATCTGATGGCCGCCGACATCCTTGCCTACCACGCCACCCATGTGCCGGTGGGCGAGGACCAGAAGCAGCATCTGGAACTGACCCGCGACATCGCCATCAAGTTCAACCACGACTACGGGGTGGAGTTCTTCCCCGTGGTCGAGCCGGTGATCGAGGGGGTGGCGACGCGGGTCATGAGCCTGCGCGACGGCACGAAGAAGATGTCGAAGTCCGACCCCTCCGACATGAGCCGCATCAACCTGACCGACGATGCCGACACGATCGCCCAGAAGATCCGCAAGGCCAAGACCGACCCGGAGCCCCTGCCCGACGAGGTTTCGGGGCTGGAAAGCCGGCCCGAGGCCCGCAATCTGGTGAACATCTACGCCGCGCTCGAGGACACCACGCCCACCGCGGTACTCAGGGCGTTCGGCGGCCACGGCTTCGGCAGTTTCAAGCCGCAGCTTGCCGATCTCGCGGTGACGAAGCTCGCCCCGATCAGCGCGGAGATGACCCGGCTGATGGCAGACCCCGCCGAGATCGACCGCATCCTCGGCGACGGCGCCGCACGCGCCGACGCCATCGCCCGGCCGATCCTCGAGCGCTGCTTCGACATCGTCGGCATGGTCCGCTCGCGCCCGGTCTGACGGCAGGACGCTCAGCCGCCCTCGATCGCGTAGTCCCGCTCGATGGCGGCCGTCGCCTCCCACCAGGCCGAGGCGCGGCTGCGGCGCTGATGCGCGTCGAAGGCGGCCCGGCAGGCGAAACGCTCCTCCACCCGCCAGGCCAGCGGATCCTCGGTCTGCCAGACCTCGAGGGCGAGGCAGCCGGGCTCTGCACGGCTGAGCCGGAGATGCGTGTCCAGATGCTGCCGGACCGCCGCCGACTGCGCCGCATCCGCACAGACCAGCCGCCCAGACAGCCGGACAGTGCCCGATGTTGCGCTCAAATCACAACCACTTGCGTGCCGATCCTCGCCCATTCATAGAGCTCTTCGGCGTGGTGGTTGTAGAGCCCGAAGCATCCGTTGGAGGCGCGGCGGCCGATCTTCGCGGGGTTGTCGATGCCGTGGATTCGGTAGTAGGTCCAGCTCAGGTTCATGGCCCGCGTGCCAAGCGGATTCTCCGGGCCGGGCGGCACCACGGCCGGAAGGCTCGGGTCGCGCCGGCGCATGTTCGGCGTCGGGATCCAGGTGGGCTTGTAGCGCTTCTCGACGATCCGGGTGCGGCCGCGCCGGGTGAACTCCTCGGTCATCGGCACGGAACACGGATAGCAGCGATAGATGCTGCCGTCGGCCGACCAATAGTGCATGGCCCGTGAGGCCACATCTGCGAGGATGGCGCCATTGGAAAGCGACGGGAAGTGATCCTGCCAGCGCACGCTGCGGAAGCTCTGCGTGTTGCGGCGCACGCCCTGCGCCGGCCGTTCGCGCTCGATCTCGCCGGTGAACTGCTGCGCCGAAGCCGGAACGGCCAGTGCGGACGCAGCCGCTGCCCCGCCGAGCGCCAGCAGGCGGCGGCGGCCAATTCTGTCGGTCGTCATCTCGAAATCCCCAGGTGCAGAATTATCCCCAGATGCAAGGATGCGGCAGCCTTCCGCACAAGGCAAGTCTTTCGAGCCACTTGCGGGGTGAAAACGCGACAAAACCTGAACTGTCCCCGATTTGCTGCACAGCCCCGCGGCGCGGCGTACGTTTCGGGGCCGGCGCCGGTGACGTCGCATCCATATGAGCGAATCAGGTTCACGCCGATGACCGGAGCCAGCTGCAGCGCCGCGCATCGGAGCCGTGCCGGATCATCCTCACCTGCATCTCGCCGACCACGCGCGCCAGCGCCGTGCCTGTGACCGTGCCTGTGACCGGGCCCGTGACCGGGCCTGGGTGAGCGCTGGACGCCCCCTGCCCAAGCTGGTTTAACGGCCGGCGGCGGTGAGAGTGGGCGCAGGGCATGGCGACGGGCAGGAACATCCGCACCTGGTTCGAGGGCCGCTGGCACGATGAGGACGCTGTGGTAATGCGCGCGGCCGATCACGGCAGCTGGCTCGGCACCACGGTCTTCGACGGCGCCCGCGCGGTGGACGGCATCGCCCCCGACCTGCTCGCCCACTGCACACGGGTCAACCGCTCGGCCAAGGCGCTGATGATCGAGCCCACCGTCGCGCCGGAGGAGATGGTGGAAATCGTCTGGGAAGGTCTGCGGCGCTATGCTCCCGGCACACCGATCTACATCCGCCCGATGTACTGGGCGCTGCACGGCGAGTATCTCGGCGTGCTGCCGGAAAGGGGGCCGACAGGCTTCTGCATCTGCCTCGAGGAAGTGCCGATGCCCGACCCGGCGGCCTCCACCACCCTGACCACCACCCGCTTCCGCCGCCCG
>PUNI01000610.1 GCA_003551745.1 Paracoccaceae bacterium
CGCCGGCGGCGCTTCTGGCGGCGGTGATGGCGCTGCCGGTGGCGGTGCTGGCGGTGCGCTATCCCTCGCCGCTGTCGACGCTGATCAACCGGCTGGCCTTCGTGGGCTATGCGGTGCCGGCGCTGGCCTTCGCGCTGGCCTTCGTGTTCTTCGCCCTGCAGGGGCCGCGATGGCTCTATCAGTCCTACGCACTGCTGATCACCGTCTACGGGCTCGCCTTCCTGGCGCTGGCGCTGGGGCCGATCCGGTCGGCCCTGTATCAGGTGCGCCCATCGATGGAGGAGGCCGCCCGGGCGCTGGGTCACGGGCCGGTGGCGACCTTCTGGCGCGTCACGCTGCCCAACATCCGGCCCGGGGTGGTGGCGGGCATGGTGCTGGTCTTCGTGATCGCCATGAAGGAGCTGCCGATGGCCTTCCTGCTGGCACCCACCGGCTTCCGGCCGCTGGCGATCACCATGTTCTCGCGCACCTCCGAGGGGATGCTGGTCGAGGCCGCGCCCTATGCCGCGGCGATCATCGCCTTTTCGGCCCTTTTCGTCGTCTTCGTTCTGCGCCATGACCGGAAGGCGGAGGGGTGAGGATGCAGCACTTGCCGAAATCGCTGGGCTTCCGGATGCCGGCCGAGGCATCGCCGCTCGGTTTCCGGCAGAGCCCCAACCGGGTGCTGCTGGAGGTCGACCGCATCACGCGCCGCTTCCATCCCTCCGAGCCCCCGGCGGTGGACCGCGTCTCCTTCGATCTGGGTGAAGGCGAGCTTCTCGCGCTGCTCGGGCCGTCGGGCTGCGGCAAGACCACCACGCTGCGGATGATCGGCGGGCTGGAGGTGCCGGACTCCGGTGCTGTCCGGCTGCGTGGACGCGACATCACCCAGCTGCCGACGGAACGGCGCGGCATCGGGATCGTATTCCAGGATTACGCACTGTTTCCGCACCTCAATGTGCTCGAAAACGTGCGGTTCGGCCTGCGCGGGATGGGGCGCGCCGCGGCCGACGCCCGCGCCCGCGAGATGCTGGCGCTGGTGGGCCTCGAGGCGCTGGCCCTGCGCAAGCCGCACGCGCTCTCGGGCGGCCAGCAGCAGCGTGTGGCGCTGGCGCGCACGCTGGCCGTCTCGCCGCCGGTGGTGCTGCTCGACGAGCCCTTCTCGAATCTCGACGCGGCGATGCGGGTGGAGACGCGGCAAGAGGTGCGCAGCCTTCTCAAGCGCACCGGTTCGGCTGCCATTCTCGTCACCCACGACCAGGAGGAGGCGCTGGCGCTCGCCGACCGCATCGCGGTGATGGAGAAGGGGCGCGTGCTGCAGATCGCCAGCCCCGACGAGATCTACCGCAATCCGGCCACGGGCTTCGTCGCCGCCTTCATCGGGAGGTCGAACCTGCTGCCGGGCACCGCGTCCGGCATGGCGGCCGAGACCAGCTTCGGACGGCTGCCGCTGTCGCGCGCGGCCAACGGTTCGGTGATGCTGGCGGTGCGGCCCGAGCAGGTGATGATCGAGCCGGATCCGGGCGGCCCGGCAGCCGTCGTCGGCCGCGAGTTCCGCGGCCACGACCAGCTCTACTGGGTGCAGGAAGGCGACCAGTGCCTGCTCGTCATCTCCGGTCCCGGATCGACCGACGGGGTGCCCGTCGAGATCGGCACGCGGGTGCGGTTGCGCATCTGCGATTGCGTGACGCCGGTGAACTGACCGGCGCGGCATTCGCGCTGCAATCGCCGGTCGCTGGAATGGCCGCAATCCGCCGATCACGGCCTGGTACCCGGACGGCGCGGTTTTTTCGACTTGCGCCAATTGCAGCTTTCCGGCAATTTCGGTTTCCAGAATTAAACGGAGCAGGAAACCCAAGCATGGCACAGCCGGATCTCAAGAAAATGTCGCTCGCAGAGCTGAAGAAACTCCAGAAGGACGTCAGTTCCGCGATCGACGGATATCACGAGCGGCAAAAGGAAGAGGCGCGCGCGCTGCTCGAGCAGAAGGCGCGGGAACTCGGCTTTTCGCTGTCCGAACTCACGCCCGGCGGGTCCCGGCGTCGCGGGCGCGCCAAGGCGTCACCTCCCAAATACCGGCATCCCGAAAATCCCGCCCTGACATGGAGCGGCCGGGGGCGGCGGCCGAATTGGGTGACCGAGGCTCTGGACAAGGGCAAGGCTCTGGAGGATCTTGCCATCTGACGGGCGGGCTTGGGCCTCACGGCGCGCCGGCCAATTGCAAGGCGGACTTCGGGATTTGGAACGACCGGTATTACCAACCCTCACCGGAAGGCTGCGCAGTCAGCTTTCCATGCTCTGGCGCGCGTGGACGCTGGGCGGATCCCGGCGTCTCAGCCTGATTGCGGCGGGCGTCGCATTCTATGGGCTTTTCGGGCTTGTTCCTGCGGTTGCGGTGCTGGTGATGGCGTGGGGATTCGTGGCCGACCCCGCCACCATCGAGGCGGAACTGAACAACCTGCACGATTTCCTGCCCCCGCAGGCTTTCGAACTGGTGCAGGGCGAGGTCGACCGGATCGTCGGCGCCCATCAGGCCTTTGGCGGCTGGGCGACGCTGATGTCGCTTCTGGTGATGCTGTGGTCGGCCAGGCTCGGGGTGGGCGGGTTGATCGAGGGTCTGAACGCCATGCACGGCCTGTCCGTGCGCAACAGCGTGTGGCAGACCCTCGTGGCCATCGCCCTGACCGTGGTATTGGTGGGGGTGGCCGTGATCGCACTTGCCTCGGTCGTCGTGGTTCCGCTGCTGCTGGGATTGCTGCCGCTGGGTGACCTGGCCTCGACCGCGCTGCTGGTCGCGAACTGGGCCATCCTGCTGGCGGTGGTGCTCGGCGGTCTGGCGCTTGTCTATCGCTACGGTCTGAACCGCCCGGCACGTGGGCCGTGGTTCACGTCAGGACTGTGGACGGCCGTTGGGCTCTGGGCCGTGGCATCGCTGGCGTTGAGCTGGTTTCTGGGCAATTTCGGGAATTACGGCGCGGTATACGGCTCGCTTGCGGCGGTGATCGCGCTGCTCTTCTGGTTCTATGTCAGCGCCTACGCGGTTCTTTTGGGCGCGGCGGTGAATGCAGAAGCCGAGCGCCAGCACGAGGACACGCAGGTGCGCTCCGCCCGTTTTCAGCGCACCGCGATCAATGGCGAGCAACCCGAACCCCAATCCTGATGCGCACACGCAAGGGGGCGGGCGGTGTGTCTCACGGCCCGCTTGCGGGCTTAAGCGGGCTCTCCGATCGGTTTCACAGGGCTTTCCCCGATCGCAGAAGTTCCGTAATCTCCGAGGCAAAGAGGCACGGGCGGGCGCATGGCAGCAGACGATCTCCTGACGGGGCACGACTCCGATTACGGTGCGCATTCCATCGAGGTGCTGGAGGGGCTGGAGCCGGTGCGCAAACGCCCCGGCATGTATATCGGCGGCACCGACGAACGCGCGCTGCACCACATGGCGGCCGAGGTTCTCGACAATGCGATGGACGAGGCGGTGGCGGGGCACGCCACCCGCATCGAGGTGGAGTTGCACGCCGATCATTCGGTGACGATCCGCGACAACGGCCGCGGCATTCCGGTGGAGCCACATCCGAAGTACCCCGACCGCTCGGCCCTTGAGGTAATCCTCTGCACCCTGCACGCGGGCGGGAAGTTCTCGGGCAAGGCCTATGCCACCTCGGGAGGGCTGCATGGGGTAGGGGCCTCGGTGGTCAATGCGCTGTCGGACCACATGCGCGTGGAGGTGGCGCGGGGCCGCGAGCTGTACGCGCAGGAATTCGCCCGCGGTATCCCGTTGGGGCCGGTGCAGAAGATCGGCCCCGCCCCCAACCGGCGCGGCACCACCGTCACCTTCCACGCCGACGCAGAGATCTTCGGCCACCACCAGTTCAAGCCGGCGCGGCTGTTCCGCATGGCGCGGTCGAAGGCGTATCTCTTCTCGGGCGTCGAGATCCGCTGGAAATCGGCGCTGGCCGACGGCGACATGCCCCAGGAGGCGAGCTTCCGCTTTCCCGGCGGGCTGGCCGACTATCTCGGCGAGCAGCTCGACGGCACGGCAACCACCACCGACCGGCCCTTCGCAGGCAAGGTGGGCTTTCAGGAGAAGTTCGGCGTTCCCGGCAGCCTCGAATGGGCCATTGCCTGGGCCCCCGCGCGCGAGGGTTTCGTGCAGTCCTACTGCAACACGATCCCCACGCCCGAGGGCGGCACCCATGAGACGGGCTTCTGGGCGGCGCTGGTCAAGGGCATCCGCGCCTATGGCGAGCTTGCGAACAACCGCAAGGCCGCGCAGATCACCCGCGAGGACATGGGCGCGGGCGGCTGCGCGCTCGTCAGCCTCTTCATCCGCGAGCCCGAGTTCGTGGGCCAGACCAAGGATCGTCTGGCCACGGCCGATGCCGCGCGGCTGGTGGAGAACGCCGTGCGCGACCACTTCGACCACTGGCTCGCCGGCGACACCAGGGCCGCCGGGGCGCTGCTCGACTATCTGGTGCTGCGGGCCGAGGAGCG
>PUNI01000138.1 GCA_003551745.1 Paracoccaceae bacterium
CGAGACCGCGGCGGCCTTCGAGGAGGCCGGCCGGCTCGAACAGGCCGCCGAGAAGGCGGCCGAGGCAGCGGTGATCGAGGAGTTCCTGCCGCGTCGCCCCTCCGAGGCCGAGATCGCCCGGATGATCGACGCGGCCATCGCCGCCGAGGGCGCGCGCTCGTTGCGCGACATCGGCCGGGTGATGGCCGAGCTGAAGCCGCGCCTCGGCGAGCACCTCGATCCGGCCGAGCTGAAGGCCCTTGTCAGGGCGCGGTTCGACTAGGCCCAGGGTCGGGGAGGGCGCGGCTCAGCGCAGCCGGGCCAGCGCACGGGTCAGCGCGACGGAAAGCTCCTCGCGCTCGCGTGGGCTGAGGAAGGCACCCAGTTCCACCTCGCGGCCACCGCCGCGCAGGGTGAGGTATTTCTCCACCGGACCGCCGGCCTCGTGCAGCCGCACCCGCACCCAATGCGGATCGGCCGACCATTCCTGCGCGGGCCCGCGCGGGTTGTGCCGCACCAGCGCGATGCGGTCCGACCACAGCGTGAGTTCCTCGGTCAGCGTGCCGTCGGCATAGCTGCGGCGCAGGGCGATCCAGAGCCCGGCCACCACCAGCACGAAGAAGGGCAGCACCCCCCACAGCACCGGCGTGCCCAGCACCGAGATCAGCGGGATCGCGATCAGCCCGCAGGTCAGCGCGATGAAGCCGACGAAGCCTTCGGGTGGCAGCGAGCGGTGGGGCCAGATCCGCACCGCGGCCGCCGGGGCCTGCCCGGCGGCATGGCTGAAGCTCGCCGGCCGCTCCGGCGCCTCCAGTCGGTTCTCCAGCCAGGCGACGGGCATGGCATCAGTTCCCCGCTCCCGGTCAGTGCGCCGGCGACTTGTCCCAGTCCTCGCGCTTGGGCAGCGTCTCGAAGGTGTGCTCGGGCGGCGGGCAGGGCAGGGTCCACTCCAGGGTGTCGGCGTGCTCGTTCCAGTAGTTGTTCTGGGTCACCCGCTGGCCATAGCGCAGCGTGTAGAAGACGATGCCGATGAAGAAGACGAATGAGGCGAAGGAGATGAAGGCGCCGATGGAGCTGATGTAGTTCCACAGCGCGTAGGCCTCGGGATAGTCGATGTAGCGCCGCGGCATCCCCTGCCGTCCGAGGAAGTGCTGCGGGAAGAAGGTGAGGTTCGAGCCGATGAACATCGCCCAGAAATGCACCTTGCCGGCCCATTCCGGATACTGCCGCCCGCTCATCTTGCCGATCCAGTAGTAGATCCCGGCAAAGAGCGCGAAGATGGCGCCGAGGCTCATCACATAGTGGAAGTGCGCCACCACATAGTAGGTGTCGTGATAGTAGCGGTCGACGGCGGCCTGGCTGAGCACGACCCCGGTCACGCCGCCCACGGTGAAGAGGAACAGGAAGCCGAAGGCGAACAGCATCGGCGTCTTGAACTCCACGGAGCCGCCCCACATGGTGGCGATCCAGCTGAAGACCTTGATGCCCGTCGGCACCGCGATCACCATCGTCGCCAGCATGAAATAGGCCTGCTGCGTGAGGCTCATGCCCACCGTGTACATGTGGTGCGCCCAGACCACGAAGCCCAGCACCCCGATCGCGACCATGGCATAGACCATGGGCAGATAGCCGAAGATCGGCTTGCGCGAAAAGGTGGCGATGACGTGGCTGATGATGCCGAAGCCGGGGATGATGATGATGTAGACCTCCGGATGGCCGAAGAACCACAGGATGTGCTGGTAGAGCACCGGATCGCCGCCGCCGGCGGGATCGAAGAAGGTGGTGCCGAAGTTGCGGTCGGTCAGCAGCATCGTGATCGCGCCGGCGAGCACCGGCAGCGCAAGCAGGATCATCCAGGCGGTGATGAACACCGACCAGGCGAAAAGTGGCACCTTGTGCAGGGTCATGCCCGGCGCACGCATGTTCAGGAAGGTGGTGATGACGTTGATCGCGCCCAGGATCGACGAGGCGCCCGAGACATGGACGGCGAAGATCGCGAGATCCATGGCATAGCCGGTCTCGGTCGTCGACAACGGCGGATAGAGCACCCAGCCCACGCCCGCGCCGAGCTGCGCGTTGCCCCCGGGCGAGAAGACCGAGGCGATGGCCAGCAGCGAGCCCGCCACATAGAGCCAGTAGGAGAGGTTGTTGAGCCGCGGAAACGCCATGTCCGGCGCGCCGATCTGCAACGGCATGAAATAGTTGCCGAAGCCGCCGAACAGCGCCGGGATCACCACGAAGAACATCATCAGGATGCCGTGGGCGGTGACGACGACGTTCCAGATATGGCCGTTCGGGGTGCACTCGCCCTCGGGAGCGGGCGTCAGCCGGGCCCCCTCCATGCACATGTACTGCACGCCGGGGTCCATGAGCTCCATGCGCATGTAGACCGTCATCGCAACCGCGATGAAGCCGACGACGCCGGCGGTGAAGAGATAGAGGATGCCGATGTCCTTGTGGTTCGTCGACATGAACCAGCGCGTGAAGAAGCTGCGCTTGTCCTCGTGCCCCTCGCCGTGGGTGACTGCGTCGGCCATCTGGTGCTCCCGTCCGGTTGTCCCTCGTGCGCCGCTGGCGCGCCCGGCGCCTCGGCTTTGCCCATCTCTTAGAATGCCGTTGCACACAGGGCAATGCATGGCATGCGCAGGGTGAGCATGCCCCGGATCGTTCCAAAGGAATATCGCGGCTTCAGCTTATGGGGTGCGGCATGATGCCTCCGCCCGGCGGGGCCGGCGCCCGACGCCCGGACCGGATCCGGCGCGCTCAGCGCAGACAGGCTCGCGTGCCGGGAGGGCTCCGCGCAGCCAGCTGGGCCGGCCTCCGGCGCAGACTGCGCTAGGGGGCCCGGAGCGGGGGCGGGGGTGGACGGGCGGCGCGGCCACCCGCGCAATGCGCCGTCATTCGGCTGCGCGCAGGGGCAGTTGCGGCTGTGCCGGCGGCGTGTCGGGCCGGGTCTCCAGCGGAGGTGTCTCGCTGCCGTCGTCCCACAGGATCTCGGGCCGCTTCAGCCTCCGCGCGGCGCGTTCCAGCGCCGCATCCCGGGCCATCGCGCTGTTGCGGCCGAGGCTGAGCGTCGCGAGCATCCGGGCCGAGCGGTAGGCTCCGGTCGAGAGCCAGACGCGCACCGCCAGGAGCGAGGGCGTCACCACCAGCGTCAGCAGCGTGGCCACGCCGAGGCCGAAGACCACCGCGGTGGCGAGCTGCTTCCACCACATCGCGGTCGGGCTGTCGATCGAGTAGCCGCCATTGATGAAGTCGAGGCTGATGCCCAGCATCATCGGCGACAGGCCGGCCATGGTGGTGGCGGTGGTCATCAGCACCGGCCGGATGCGCGCCTCCACGGTCCGGATGATCGCCTCGATCCGCGGCATGTGGCGGGCGTATTCCTGATAGGTGTCGATCAGCACGATGTTGTTGTTCACCACGATGCCGGCCAGCGCGACGATGCCGGTGCCCGTCATGATGATCGAGAAGGTCTGGTCCATCACCAGCATCCCGATCAGGACGCCGGTGGTCGACAGCACCACGGCCAGCAGAACCAGCGTGGCGTTGTAGAAGCTGTTGAACTGCGTCAGCAGGATCAGGAACATCAGCGCCAGTGCGCCGGCGAAGGCCATCATGAGGAACTCGCCGCTCTCCTGCTGCTCCTGCTGGTCGCCCGTCCATTCCCAGCTGACGCCGGCGGGCAGGGGCGTCTCTGCCTCCAGCCACTCCGAAATGTACTCGATGCGCTCGGTCGCGTTGATCGGCCGGCCGGCCTCATTGACCAGCCCCGAGGCGACATCGGCCTTGACGTCGAAGAAGCGCTGCTGGTCGACCCGGTCGATCTGGCCCAGGCTGGGCACCGGGGTGCGGGTGACGAAGTTCGACAGCGGCACCTGGCCGGAGGGCGTCTGCACCTTCAGCGTGTCGAGCGTGGCGAGCACCCGGTCGGACTCGGGCAGGCGCACGCGAATGTCGATCTCGTCGCTGGAATCCTCGAGCCGCATGGTGTCGAGCAGGATGCCACGGGTGACAAGCTGCACCATCCCGCCCACTGTCGCCACATCGGCGCCGAAGCGGCCGGCGCGCTCCACGTCCACGTCGATCTGCCAGTCGATGCCGGGCAGCGAGCGGGTGTCCTCGATGTCGACGACGCCGGTCGCCGTCTCCATGCGCGCGCGCACGACCTCCACCGCCTCGGCCAGAACGTCGAGGTCGTTGCCCTTCAGCCGCAGGTGCAGCGGCTTGGCCGCGCCCGGGCCGCCGGCCTGCTCCAGGATCTGCGTGCGGATGCCGGGGATGGCGTCGAGCTTCTCCTGCATGGCGGCGCGGATCTCGCGCCCGCCAAGCCCGGGGATCCCGGTGCGGTCCTCCCAGCGGGTGAACTCGAACTGCACCTGACCGATGGTGTCGAGCGGTGCGGTGGCGCCGGCGGTGTTGGAGTTCAGCCCGCCGCGGCCGGCGAAGGCGAACACCGCTTC
>PUNI01000107.1 GCA_003551745.1 Paracoccaceae bacterium
GATCGGCTTCGACGGCTACGCCGTGGGGGGACTCGCCGTGGGCGAAGGGCAGGAGGCGATGTTTAGGGTGCTGGACTATGCGCCCGGGCAACTGCCGGAGGACAAGCCGCGCTACCTGATGGGGGTCGGCAAGCCCGACGACATCCTCGGCGCCGTGGAGCGCGGCATCGACATGTTCGACTGCGTGCTGCCCACGCGATCGGGGCGCACGGGGCAGGCGTTCACCCGGCGGGGTGCGGTGAACCTGAAGAACGCCCGGCACGCCGACGATCCGCGGCCGCTGGACGAGGGCTGCGGGTGTCCGGCCTGCCGGGGGTATTCGCGGGCCTATCTCCATCATCTGGTACGGTCGGGCGAGATCCTCGGGCTGATGCTGCTGACGCATCACAACCTGCAGTATTATCAGGACCTGATGTCGGGTATCCGCGCGGCCATCGCAGACGGCCGACTCGGGGCCTTCGCCGACGCCACCCGCGCGGGCTGGGACCGGGGCGACATCGACCGGCTCTAGCCCGGCCGACACGCCTTGCGCCGGGGCCGGGCACGGATATAAGGCCGGCGATTTGTTCAGAGGGCGGGGGCCAGGGCATGCCGAAGCGGACCGACATCCACTCGATCCTGATCATCGGCGCCGGCCCCATCGTGATCGGACAGGCCTGTGAGTTCGACTATTCCGGGGCGCAGGCGTGCAAGGCGCTGCGGGAAGAGGGCTACCGGGTGATCCTGGTGAACTCGAACCCCGCCACCATCATGACCGATCCGGGCCTGGCGGATGCGACCTACATCGAGCCGATCACGCCGGAGGTGGTGGCCAAGATCATCGCCGCCGAGAAGCCGGATGCGCTGTTGCCGACCATGGGCGGGCAGACCGGGCTGAACACCGCGCTGGCGCTCGACGAGATGGGGGTTCTGGCCGAGCACGGGGTGGAGCTGATCGGCGCCAACCGCGCCGCCATCGAGAAGGCCGAGGACCGCAGCCTGTTTCGCGAGGCGATGGCGCGGATCGGGCTGGAGAACCCGCGCGCCACCATCGTCACCGCGCCGAAGCGCGCGGGCGGGCGCTTCGACATCGCCGCCGGCGTGGCCGAGGCGATGGCGGCGCTCGATGTGGTGGGGCTGCCGGCGATCATCCGCCCGGCCTTCACCCTGGGCGGCACCGGCGGCGGCGTCGCCTACAACCGCGAGGATTACGCGCGGCTGTGCCGGTCGGGGCTCGATGCCTCGCCGGCGGGGCAGATCCTGATCGACGAATCCCTTCTGGGCTGGAAGGAATTCGAGATGGAGGTGGTGCGCGACCGCGCCGACAACGCCATCATCGTGTGTTCCATCGAGAACATCGACCCGATGGGGGTGCACACCGGCGATTCGGTCACCGTCGCCCCGGCGCTGACGCTGACCGACAAGGAATACCAGATGATGCGCAACGGCTCGATCGCCTGCCTGCGCGAGATCGGGGTCGAGACCGGGGGCTCGAACGTGCAATGGGCGGTCGATCCGCGCACGGGCCGGATGGTGGTGATCGAGATGAACCCGCGGGTGTCGCGGTCGTCCGCCCTCGCCTCCAAGGCGACCGGGTTCCCCATCGCCAAGATCGCCGCGAAGCTGGCGGTCGGCTACACTCTCGACGAACTCGACAACGACATAACGCGGGTGACGCCGGCGAGCTTCGAGCCCTCCATAGACTATGTCGTGACCAAGATCCCGCGCTTTGCCTTCGAGAAGTTCCCAGGCGCGAGGCCAGAGCTGACCACCGCGATGAAGTCGGTGGGCGAGGCCATGGCCATCGGCCGGACCTTCCACGAGAGCCTGCAGAAGGCGCTCGCCTCGATGGAAACCGGGCTTACGGGGCTCGACGAGATCGGCATCGAGGGCGCGCCGGAGAAGAGCGCCATCGTCAAGGCGCTGTCGGCGGCCACGCCGGACCGGCTGCGGGTGATCGCGCAGGCGATGCGGCACGGGCTTTCCGACGACGAGATCGGCGCGGCCACCGCCTACGACCCGTGGTTCCTGGCCCGCATCCGCGAGATCGTCGCCACCGAGGAAGAGATCCGCCGCGACGGGCTGCCGGCGACGGAGGCGGGCCTGCGGCGGCTGAAGATGATGGGCTTCACCGATGCGCGGCTGGCGGCGCTGACAGGGCGCGACGAGATCCAGGTGCGGCGCATCCGCCAGACCCAGAACGTCGTTCCGGTCTTCAAGCGCATCGACACCTGCGCCGCCGAGTTCGAGGCACAGACCCCCTACATGTATTCCACCTACGAGGCCCCGGCGATGGGCACGGCCGAATGCGAGGCCCGGCCCTCGGGCAAGCGCAAGGTGGTGATCCTCGGCGGCGGCCCGAACCGGATCGGTCAGGGGATCGAGTTCGACTATTGCTGCTGCCACGCCTGTTTCGCGCTCTCGGACGCGGGCTTCGAGACGATCATGATCAACTGCAACCCCGAGACGGTCTCGACCGACTACGACACGTCCGACCGGCTCTATTTCGAGCCGCTGACGCTGGAGCATGTGCTGGAAATCCTCGCCGTCGAGCATTCCGCCGGCACGCTCGAGGGCGTGATCGTGCAGTTCGGTGGGCAGACGCCCCTGAAGCTCGCCCGCGCGCTGGAGGCCGAGGGGATCCCGATCCTGGGCACCTCGCCCGACGCCATCGACCTGGCCGAGGACCGGGAGCGTTTCCAGGCGCTGCTGAACCGGCTGGGGCTGAAACAACCCGTGAACGGCATCGCCGCCTCTCCGACCGAGGCGTTCCGCATCGCCGCCGAGGTGGGCTATCCGCTGGTGATCCGCCCCTCCTACGTTCTCGGCGGGCGGGCCATGGAGATCGTGCGCGACGACGCCCATCTGGAACGCTACATCACCGAGGCGGTCGTGGTCTCGGGCAGCTCGCCGGTGCTGCTCGACAGCTATCTGTCGGGCGCCGTCGAGGTGGATGTGGACGCGCTGTCGGACGGCACCGAGGTGCATGTCGCCGGCATCATGCAGCATATCGAGGAGGCGGGCGTGCATTCGGGCGACTCCGCCTGCTCGCTGCCGCCGCACTCGCTGCCGGCCGGGATCGTTGCGGAGCTGACCGCCCAGACCCGGGCGCTGGCGCTGGAACTGGGCGTGGTCGGGCTGATGAACGTGCAGTTCGCGGTGAAGGACGGCGAGATCTTTGTGCTCGAGGTGAATCCGCGGGCCAGCCGCACCGTGCCCTTCGTCGCCAAGGCCACGGACAGCGCCATCGCCTCGATCGCGGCCCGGCTGATGGCCGGCGAGCCGCTGTCGCGCTTCCCGCCGCGCCCGCCCTACCCCGCCGGCGTGGGCCATGACACGCCGCTGCCACTGGCCGATCCGCTGACGCTGGCCGATCCGGCGACGCCCTGGTTCTCGGTCAAGGAGGCGGTGATGCCCTTTGCGCGCTTTCCGGGGGTGGACACGCTCCTCGGCCCCGAGATGCGCTCGACCGGTGAGGTGATGGGCTGGGACCGCAGCTTCCCCCGCGCTTTTCTCAAGGCGCAGATGGGCGCCGGCGTGCATCTACCCGAGGCCGGCTGCGTGTTCGTCTCGGTGCGCGATGCCGACAAGACCGAGGAGATGGCGCAGACAGCGGGGCTGCTGGTGGATCTGGGCCTGTCGCTGGTGGCGACGCGGGGCACCGCGGCCTTCCTGTCGGGCCACGGCGTGCCCTGCGACCTCGTCAACAAGGTCTACGAGGGCCGGCCGAACATCGTCGACCGGCTGAAGAACGGCGACATCGCGCTGGTGATGAACACGACCGAAGGTGCCCAGGCGGTGGAGGACAGCCGCGACATCCGCGCCGTCGCGCTGACCGAGAAGATCCCCTATTTCACCACGGCCGCGGCGAGTCACGCGGCGGCGCTGGCAATGCGGGCCCGGCGCGACGGGGCGCTCGCCGTGCGCACGCTCCAGGGCTGAGGGGAGCCGCCTCGGGGGGCATCGAGCCCCCGCTCGGCGGCGCGCTCCAGCGGGCCTGCGCCCGCCGAAGCGCCACCCGGGCCGTGACGCCTCGCCACCCGCCGCCACCTTGCGCGACACGTCCACGGCCGGCATAACCGGCCGACCGGACAGCGGAGACTGCCCATGATCGGACGCCTGAACCATGTCGCCATCGCAGTGCCCGACCTCGCCGCCGCCGCCGCGCAGTATCGCGACGTGCTGGGAGCCGAAGTGCGCCCGCCGCAGGACGAGCCCGACCACGGCGTGACGGTGGTGTTCATCGACCTGCCCAACACCAAGGTGGAGCTGTTGTCTCCGCTGGGCGAGAACTCCCCCATCAGCGGGTTTCTCGAGAAGAACCCGTCGGGCGGCATTCACCACATCTGCTATGAGGTCGAAGACATCCTTGCCGCGCGCGACCGGCTGAAGGCGCAGGGCGCACGGGTTCTGGGCGACGGCGCCCCGAAGATCGGCGCCCATGGCAAGCC
>PUNI01000490.1 GCA_003551745.1 Paracoccaceae bacterium
CATGCGCCACTTTCCCGTCTTTCGCAATCTGCGCGGGCATCGGGTCGTGGTGTCCGGCGGTGGCGCGGTGGCACTCGCCAAGCTGCGTGTGCTTCTGAAGACCGAGGCGCGGATCGCGGTCTACGCGGCCGACCCGCTGCCGGAACTGCGGACGCTGGTCGGCAGGGGCCGGCTCACGCTGGTCCCGCGCCCGCTTGCCGAGGGCGACGCAATCTGTGCCGTGCTCCTCTACTGCGCCAACGCGGATGCGGCAGAAGACGCGCGCGCTGCGCGAATCGGGCGGCGCGCCGGGGCGCTGGTGAATATCGTGGACGATCTCGAGGGCTCGGATTTCCTCAGCCCGGCCATCGTCGATCGCGACCCGGTGGTGGTGGCGATCGGCACCGAGGGCGCGGCCCCGGTTCTGGCGCGCCGGATCAAGTCCGACATCGAGGCGCGGCTCGCGCCCTCCCTCGGTGCCCTGGCCCGTGTCGCGGCCAGTTTCCGCGGCGCGGCCGAGATCCTGCCGCCGGGCCGCCCGCGGAGGCGCTTCTGGGCGCGCTTCTTCGAGCGGGACGGCCCTGTGGCTCTGGCGGCGGGGGGAGCGGCCGCGGCCGCCGCGCGCCTGCCGGATCTGCTCGCCGAGGAGGCCGGCGCCCGGCCTGAGCCCGGCCGCGTCTCCCTTATAGGCGCCGGCCCCGGCGACCCGGAGCTTCTCACCCTGCGCGCCCGCAACCGGCTGCACGAGGCCGACGTGATCGTGCACGACCGGCTGGTCGCGCCCGGGATCCTCGAGCTCGCGCGGCGCGAGGCGCGCTTCGTCGCGGTGGGCAAGACCCCGGGCGGGCCGTCCTGGACGCAGCCGGCCATCAACGCGCTGATGGTCGAACTGGCCGGGCAGGGCGCCCATGTGGTGCGGCTGAAATCGGGCGATCCCGGGATCTTCGGCCGGCTCGACGAGGAACTCGACGCGCTCGATGCCGCCGGGATCGCCTGGGAGATCGTGCCGGGGATCACCTCGGCCGCCGCCGCCGCCGCCGAGATCGGCCGGTCGCTGACGCGGCGGGGCCGCAACAGCGCCGTCAGCCTTGTCACCGCGCAGGACAGCGCGGGCTTCGCAGAGCAGGACTGGCGCGCCCTCGCCGCCCCGGGGGCGGTGGCTGCGCTCTACATGGGGCTGCGCGCCGCCCGCTTCGTGCAGGGCCGGCTGATGCTGCACGGGGCGGACCCGGCGACGCCGGTCACCGCCGTCGAGAACGCCGGCCGCGCCAGCCGCCGCACTGTCGCCACGCGGCTCGATCGTCTGCCCGGCGCGCTCGCGGAGGCGGGCATCACCGGGCCGGCGATCCTCTTTCTCGGCCTTGCGCCCCGCCGCTCCGAGGCCCCTGCCATCGCCATAGCCGCCGGAACCTGACCCATGACCGCCCGCGCCAGCACCGCCCGCATCGTCAGCGCCAACGACCTTCTCGCCGGCGACGTGATCTATCTCGCCCGCAACGGCGGCTGGACGCGCCGTCTGGACGAGGCGGCTCTCGCCCACAGCGATGCCGAGGCCGGCGCGTTGCTGGCCGCGGCCGAGATGCAGCCCGATGTCGCCGTCGGCCCTTATCTGGCCCAGGTCGCGCTGGAGCGCGGCGGCCCGCGTCCGCTCCACTACCGTGAGGTGTTCCGCACGGGCGGTCCGTCCAACCGGCCCGACCTCGGCCGCCAGGCGGAGCTGTTCTGATGTATCGCTATGACGCGGTCGATGCCGGGTATGTCCGGGCGCGGGTGGCCGAGTTCCGGGCGCAGGTGACCCGTCGCCTCGATGGCCGGCTGACGGAGGAGGAGTTCAAGCCCCTGCGCCTTCAGAACGGGCTCTATCTGCAGCTTCACGCCTACATGCTGCGCGTGGCGATCCCCTACGGCACGCTGTCGGCGGCCCAGATGCGCGCTCTGGCCGAGGTGGCCGAGCGCTGGGACCGGGGCTATGGCCATTTCACCACCCGCCAGAACATCCAGTTCAACTGGGTGCGCCTCGCCGATGCCCCCGACATTCTGGAGTATCTCGCCGAGGCCGGGATGCACGCCATCCAGACCTCGGGCAACTGCATCCGCAACGTGACCGCCGATCCCTTCGCCGGGGCCGCCGCCGACGAGATCGCCGACCCGCGCCCCATCGCCGAACTGATCCGGCAATGGTCGACGGCCCATCCCGAATTCCTGTTCCTGCCCCGCAAGTTCAAGATCGCGGTGACCGGCGCGCCGAATGATCGGGCCGTCACCAAGGCCCATGACATCGGCCTGAGGATGCGGCGCAACGCGGCCGGCGGGACCGGCTTCGAGGTCGTCATCGGCGGCGGGCTGGGGCGCAGCCCGATGATCGGCAAGGTGGTGCGGGAGTTCCTGCCCGAGGCGGATCTGCTGCCCTATCTCGAGGCAATCCTCGCCACCTACAATCTCCACGGCCGGCGCGACAACAAGTACAAGGCGCGCATCAAGATCCTCGTCCATGAAACCGGGCTGGACCGGCTCAAGGCCGAGATCGAGGCCGAGTTCGCCCGCCGCAAGGCCCGCTTCGCTGGCCCCGAGCAGGCGCGCGCCGCCGGCGAGCTGGCGCGGATCGCCGCCCAGTTCGCCCCGCCGGTCCTGCCGGAGCGCCCGGAGGTTTCCGCCATCGAGGCCCGCGCCCGGGCGATCGACCCTGCCTTCGCGCTCTGGGCCGACAGCAACACGCGGCCCCACCGCGTGCCGGGCCATGCCATCGTGACCGTCTCGCTCAAGGCGCCGGGCGAGGCCCCGGGGGATGCCAGCGCCGCCCAGATACGCGCGCTCGCCGATCTCGCCGACCGCTATGCGCTGGGCGAGCTGCGCATCAGCCACATGCAGAACGTGATCCTGCCCCATGTCGCTCGCGACGATCTGCCGGCGCTGCACGCCGCGCTGGGCCGCGCCGGTCTCGCGACCGCCAACGCCGGCCTGATCTCCGACATCATTGCCTGCCCCGGGCTCGACTACTGCGCACTGGCCACCGCCCGCTCGATCCCCATCGCGCAGGACATCGCCCGGCGCTTTGCCGCGCCCGAGGCGGCGCGCACCATCGGCCAGTTCCAGATCAAGATATCGGGCTGCATCAACGCCTGCGGCCATCACCATGTCGGCCATGTCGGCATTCTCGGGCTCGAGAAGGGCGGGGTGGAAACCTATCAGATCACACTCGGCGGCGATCCCGGCCAGACCGCCGCCATCGGCACCCGCGCGGGCCCGGGGCTCGCGGCCGAGGAGGTCGGCCCGGCCATCGAGCGGCTCATCGCCACCTATCTCGATCTGCGGTCCGGGCCGGACGAGCCCTTCCTAGACACCTACCGGCGCCTCGGCGCGGCGCCGTTCCGCGCCGCCATCTATGCGCCGGCGCGCGACGCCGCCTGATGGCCGAGGACCTCTTCGCCACCGCGCAGGCACTGAACGCGACCGTGCCCGACGATCTTGCCGAAAGGCTTGGGGCGGCAAGGGCCGCGATCCCCGGCCGGCTGGTGCTGACCACCGGGTTCGGGCTGGAAGGCCAGCTGCTCACCCACGGCATTGCCCGCGCCGGGCTCGAGATCGAGCTCGTGACCCTCGACACCGGCCGGCTCTTTCCCGAAACCTATGAGCTCTGGGCCGAGACCGAGCGCCGCTATGGTCTGCGCATCCGCGCCGTACATCCCGACGCGGCCGCCCTCGCCCGGCTGACCGACCGGCACGGGCCGATGGGCTTCCGTGCCTCGGTGGCCGCGCGCGAGGCCTGCTGCGGCGTGCGCAAGGTGGCGCCGCTCGCGATGGCCCTCGACGGGGTGGCCGGCTGGGTCACCGGGCTCCGGCGCAGCCAGTCGGCGGCCCGGCGCGCCACACGCTTCGCCGAGGCCGACATGGAGCGCGGGCTGGTGAAGCTCGCCCCCCTCTTCGACTGGACGGCCGAGGCTGTCGCCAGCCACATCCGAAGCCTCGACATTCCCTACAACCCGCTGTTCGACCGCGGCTTCGTCTCGATCGGCTGTCAGCCCTGCACCCGACCGGTCCGGGTGGGCGAGAGCGAGCGCGCCGGCCGCTGGTGGTGGGAGGAGGGCGCACGCGAATGCGGGCTGCACCTGCCACCACCCTATGCGCCCGCCGCCTGAGGAGCCCGCGATGCCCGTGCTGCCGCTCACCGACCGCCCCGCCGCCGTGGCCCTTCCGCATGTCGCCCCCGAGGCGGCACCGCCGCACGGCCCGCTGGCGCTGGGCCTTGCGGCGGGCTGCGATCCGGCGGCACTGGCGGGGCTTCTGGAGCGCACGATCGCGATCCGCATCCTGTTTGCCGGCTTCGCCGACGGGCGCGGCTTCTCCCTCGCGCGCCGGCTGCGCGATCTTGGATTCACCGGACGGCTGCGGGCTGCGGGCGCCCTGATCCCCGACCAGCGCGGCGCGCTGCGGGCCTGCGGC
>PUNI01000192.1 GCA_003551745.1 Paracoccaceae bacterium
CCTACCGAAGCGTCGAAGACGCGCACCCCATGCTCCAGCGCCACCTCGATGTTCTCCAGCGCCCGGCCGGAGGTGTCGTGGAAATGCCCCGCGATCCGGTCGACCGGCAGCACACCCTCCAGCGCCGTCAGCAGCTGCGCCACCCGGGCCGGGATGGCCCGGCCGAGAGTGTCGCCGAGGCTGATCTCGAAACAGCCCATCTCGAGGAGGGCGGAGGCCACCCGCACCACCGCCTCGGGACGGGTGGGCCCATCCACCGGACAATCGGTCACGCAGGAGACATAGCCCCGCACGGGCACCCCCTCGGCCGCCGCCGCCGCGCAGACGGGGCGAAACCGCTCCAGGCTCTCGGCGATCGAGGCGTTGAGATTGGCCCGCGAAAACCCCTCGGCGGCCGAAGCGAACACCGCAACCTCGTCCACGCCGGCGGCGCGTGCGGCCTCATAGCCCTTCAGGTTGGGCGTCAGTGCGCTGTAGCGCACGCCGGGCTGGCGGGTGATGCCGGCCATCACGACAGCCCCGTCGGCCATCTGCGGCACCCATCGCGGGCTGACGAAGCTCGCCGCCTCGATCCGGCGGAAGCCCGCCCGGCCAAGCAGGTCGACCAGCGCGATCTTTTGCGCGACCGGGACGATCCGCGGCTCGTTCTGCAGCCCGTCG
Organism: Paracoccaceae bacterium; assembly: GCA_003551745.1. GTDB lineage: Bacteria > Pseudomonadota > Alphaproteobacteria > Rhodobacterales > Rhodobacteraceae > Rhodobaculum. The sequence continues at coordinate 661 of PUNI01000192.1, forward strand.
CGCGGGCCGACCTCCATGATCTCGACAGGTTCGCCCATCTCACCCCCCAAGCCGCACTCTAGCCGGAACCACCGTTTCCTGGCCAGCCCCGGACCAGGCGGATGCTGGCCGCGCCGGGCTCAGGCGGCAGCGTCGAGCCCGCGGCCCTTCAGGAGCGCGTCCACGCCGGGCATCCGGCCACGAAAGGCGAGATAGAGCGCCTCGGCCTCCTGCGACCCACCGGCCGACAGGATGTGCCGTTCGAGCCGCGCGGCGGTGGCCGGATCGAAGGGATCGCCCGTCTCCGCGAAGGCGGCGAAGGCGTCGGCGTCCATCACCTCGGACCACATGTAGCTGTAATAGCCCGCGGAGTAGCCGTCGCCGGCGAACACATGGGCGAAATGGGGCGTCGCGTGACGCATCGGGATGGCGTGGGGCAGGCCGATGCCGGCCAGCACCTCGGCCTGCCGGACCATCGGGTCGGCCGGCGCCGGGCCGTCGTGGAAATCCAGATCGACCAGCGCCGAGGCGATGTATTCCACTGTATCGAAGCCCTGGTCGGCATTGCGCAGGGCCAGCAGCTTCTCGACGAGTTCGGAGGGCATCGGCGCTCCGGTCTCAACATGGCGGGCATGGCGCGACAGAACCTCGGGCACTTCAAGCCAGTGCTCGTAGAGCTGGCTGGGCAGCTCGACGAAATCCCGCGCCACCGAGGTGCCGGCCACGAAGGGATGCGTCACGTCCGAAAGGATCTGATGCAGCGCATGGCCGAACTCGTGAAAGAGCGTGCGCGCGTCGTCCCAGGACAGCAGCGTCGGCGCCCCCTTGGCGAAGTTGCACACATTGACCACCACCGGGCGCACCTCGCCCCCCAGCGCGCGCTGGCCGCGGAAGGTCGAACACCAGGCGCCCGAGCGCTTGGAGGCCCGGGCGTGATAATCGCCGATGAAGACCGCCATGTGCCGGCCGTCGCGCAGGACCTCCCAGGCGCGCGCGTCCGGGTGGTAGAGCGGGATGTCGAGCGGGCGGAACGTCAGCCCGAAGAGGCGCGTGGCGGTCTCGAAGGCGGCCGCGATCATCGCGTCCAGCGAGAGGTAGGGCTTGACCGCGGCATCGTCGAAATCATGCTCGCTGCGCCGCCGCCGCTCGGCATAGAAGCGCCAGTCCCAGGGCTCCAGCGGGCCGTTGAGCCCGTCGGCCGCCATCAGCGCTTCCAGCGCCGTCGCATCGGCCTCGGCCCTGGCGCGGGCCGGCGCCCAGACCCGCATCAGCAGATCGCGCACCGCCGCCGGCGTGCCCGCCATCTCGGGTTCCAGCTTGTAGGCGGCGAAACTGTCATAGCCGAGAAGCCGCGCGCGCTCTTCCCGCAGCGCCAGGATCTCGGCGGCCAGCCCGCGGTTGTCGGTCGCGCCGCCGTTGGCTCCCCGCGTCGCCCAGGCCCGGAAGGCACGTTCGCGCAGGTCGCGCCGGGGCGAATGCTGCAGGAAGGGCACCACCAGCGAGCGGTTGAGGGTGATCACCGGCCCGGGCCGACCCCGGGCCGCCCCGGCGTCGCGGGCCGAGGCCACCAGCCAGTCGGGCAGCCCCTCCAGATCCGCCTCGGCCAGGTCCATCGCCCAGTCGCGCTCGTCGGCCAGCAGGTTCTGCGAGAACTGCGTGCCGAGGCTGGCCAGCCGCGCCTTGATCTCGGTGAGCCGGTCGCGATCCGCCCCCTCCAGCGCGGCGCCGGCGCGCAGGAAGCTGCGCCGGTAGAGCATCAACACGCGCGCCTGCTCGGGGCTGAGGCCAAGGCGGTCGCGCACGGCCCAGAGCGCCTCGATCCGCGCGAACAGAGTGCGATTGTTGGTGATCTCGGACATGTAGGCCGAAAGCTTCGGCGCCAGATCGCGGGCCAGCGCCTCGCGTTCGGGGTTCGAATCGCTGCCGGAGAGATTGAAGAACACCGCCGCCACCCGGTCGAGCCGCTGCCCGGCCAGTTCCAGCGCGGCGATGGTGTTGGCGAAATCGGCCGGAACGGGATCCTCGGCGATCGCGGCGATCTCGGCGCGTCCCTCGGCCAGCGCCGCCTCGAAGGCGGGAGCGAAATGGGCGTCCTCGATCTCAGCGAAGGGCGGCAGGGCGAAGGGGCCGTGCCAGTCGGCCAGAAGCGGGTTGGACGTGTCTGTCATGTCGCGGTTTCCTCGAGCATGGCAACGCGCGCGCAGACCGGGCAATCGGGCCGTCGCGCGCTGCGCAGAAGGCGGGTGTCGGCATGGAGCGCGTCGTAGATCAGCAGCCGGCCCATGAGCGGCGTGCCGGCGCCGGTCACGACCTTCAGCGCCTCGACGGCCATCATCGCTCCCAGCACGCCCGGCAGTGGCGCGATCACCCCGGCCTCGGCGCAGCTCGGCGCCAGCTCCGGCGCCGGCGCCTCCGGAAAGACGCACTGGAAGCAGGGGCCGCCGGCAGCCGGGTGATAGAGGCCGATCTGCCCCTCCCACTGGGTGATGGCCGCGGCCAGCAGCGGCCGGCCGGTCGCCACGGCCGCGCGGTTGGCCAGGTAGCGCGTCTCGAAATTGTCGGAGCCGTCGAGGATCAGGTCGTAGTCGGCGAAGAGGGGCTCGGCGATCTCCTCCGTCAGGCGCCGGTGATAGGGGCGTACCGTGACGAAGGGATTGAGCGCGGCCACCGCCTGCTGCGCGGAGAACACCTTCGGCATCCCGATGCGCGCGTCGCTGTGGATGATCTGGCGCTGCAGGTTCGAGTTCTCGACCACATCGTCGTCGATCACCCCCAGCGTACCGACCCCCGCCGCGGCGAGGTAGAGCAGCGCGGGCGAGCCCAGCCCGCCGGCCCCGATCACCAGGACGCGGGCGCCCTGCAGCTTGCGCTGACCGTGGCCGCCGACCTCGCGCAGCATGATGTGGCGGGCATAGCGGTCGAGCTCGACCTCGCCGAACCCGGCCCGGGGTGCGGCCGGTGTCTCGGCCGCTGCGGCCGGCTCGATCCGTCGGCGCAGACGGCGCAGCAGCGTGCGATAGCCCAGCACCAGCGCCACGAACACGCCCAGCAGCAGCCAGGGCGCCGCCGAGCCGCCCGTGGCCACGCGCAGTTCGGTGCCCTCGGGCAGGGTCAGCTGGATCAGGATCACACCGAGATAGAGCGCGCCGATCATCACCAGCCGGGCCTGCACCGGCGCCTTCAGCATCGCTCCGACGATCCAGAGGGCCGCCATCAGGATCAGAACGAACAGCATCAGCCGCGGCGCCTCATCCGCGGCCGGTCGAGCCGAAACCGCCCGCGCCCCGGATACTGGGCGACAGCGCGTCGACCCGCTCGAAGCGGGCCTGCAGCACCGGGGCCACGATCATCTGCGCGATCCGTTCACCATGGCCGACGACGTAGGGCTGGGGGCCGAGGTTGACCAGCAGCAGGCCGAGCGGCCCGCGATAGTCGCTGTCGATGGTGCCGGGCGTGTTCAGCAGGGTGATGCCGTGGCGCAGGGCCAGCCCCGAGCGCGGGCGGATCTGCACCTCGAAGCCGGAGGGGATCTCGATGCGAAAGCCGGCGGGCAGCAGCGCCCGCTGCATCGGGGCCAGCGGCAGGCCGGCGGCCCGGGTCTCGGGGGGCAGGTTGGCACGAATGTCGGCCCCGGCCGCTCCCTCGGTCGCATACTGCGGCGGCCCCAGCGTGGCGTCGGCCCAGACCTCCCAGACCAGCCGCAGGACGGGGCTCACGCCAGCGTCTCGGCGATGCGGGCAGCCAGACGCCGGGCGACCTCGGCCTTGGGCAGCCG
>PUNI01000569.1 GCA_003551745.1 Paracoccaceae bacterium
AGAAGCTGCGCGACAGCGCCGGCGAGGCGCGCGGACCGCGCGACGGGGCCCCTGGCCAAGCGCTGCGCCCGAAGGCCGGCGGCGGCGCCGACAAACTGGAGCGCTTCGCCACCTTCCTCGAGCCGCAAAGCGAACAGGAGATGGGTTCGGCGCGGCTGCGGATGATGCAGGCGGGCTACCGGTCGAAATCGGCGGTGCGCACCTTCCATGCCATCCAGTTCGGCCTGAGCATGCTGATGCTCTCCCTGGGCGTGGTCTTCGCGCTGGTCCAGAGCCTCGACGGCGAGGTCTCGACCGGAATGCTCGTCGTCTATGCCCTGCTTCCAGGCGTGCTCGGCTACTACGCCCCGAAATACTGGGTCGACCGGCGCCGCCAGACCCGCCAGCAGGAAATCACCGACGGCTTTCCGGATTCGCTCGACATGATGCTGGTCTGTGTCGAGGCCGGCCAGTCGCTCGACCAGTCGATCCTGCGCGTTGCCCGCGAAATGCGCGCGGGCTATCCTGCGCTCGCCGACGAGTTCGAACTCGTCAGCCAGGAGGTCAAGGCGGGCAAGGAACGGGTGAGCGTGCTGAAGGACATGTCCGAGCGCTGCGGGGTGCCCGATGTCGCCTCCTTCGTGACGGTGCTCGTGCAATCCGCCACCTTCGGCACCTCCATCGCCGATGCCCTGCGCGTCTATGCCGGTGAGATGCGCGACAAGCGCGTCATGCGCGCCGAGGAGAAGGCCAACGTGCTGCCGACCAAGCTGACGCTGGGAACCATGCTGCTGACGGTGCCACCGCTGATGATCATCCTGATCGGCCCGTCCGGCTACAGCATCTCGCAGATGCTGGGCGGGGGCGGCCCCTGATGCGATGAGCCCGCCCGCGGCCTGGCTGGTTGTCGCCACCCTTGCGCTGGCCGCCTGCACGGGCCCCCGGCCGCTGGCTGGAGATCTCGCCGGCCTCGCGCCGCCGCCGGGCACCGCGGCGGTGCGCGAGGCGGTCGACGGGCTCGAGGTCGGCCACCGCCTGATGGGCGCCGGCGAATACGAGCTCGCGCTGCGCGCCTATCTGCGCGGCGCCAGCGAACAGGGCGCCACCGTCGACGTGCTCTCGGCGCTCGGCTCGGCGAACCTGCGCCTTGGCCGGCTGCAGCAGGCCGAGCTGCTGCTGCGCCGCGCGATCGAGGCCGACGAGAGCTTCGTGCCGGCCTGGAACAACCTCGGGGTGGTGCTGATGGAGACCGGCCGCCCCGGGGAGGCCCGCCGCGTGTTCCAGACGGCCTTCGCGCTCGACCGTGGCAGATCGGACGACATTCGCGAAAACCTGCGCCGCGCCATCGAAAAAACCGAAAATCCCGTCTATGATCTAGGCAATGAAAACAACCTGAGGTTGGTGCGGCGGGGCCAGGGACGCTACCTGCTCCTCTCCACGCCATAAGATCGAGCAGAAAAGGACGCAGAAAATGCGCCACAGCGTTGTTGTCGCCCTGTGCCTTGCGGGCGCCGGGCTCCTTGCCGCCTGCGGCAATCAGACCACCGAAGCCAGCCGCGCCCTGCAGAGCATCGACCTGATCGACGAGACGAACCTCGCCGACGTGATGCTGACGGTCGCCGAACCCGAGGAAGCCGTGGGCTTCTTCCGCACCGCACTCGAAGACCAGCCCCACCGGCTCGACCTCAAGCGCGGCCTCGCCCGCTCGCTGGTGCGCGCGGCACGGCCCACCGAGGCGGTCGCGCACTGGCGCGAGATCACCGCGCGGCCGGATGCCACCAACGAGGATCGCGTGGCCTATGCCGATGCGCTGATCCGCACCAACGACTGGCAGGCCGCACGCGCCGAACTCGACCGGGTGCCGCCGACCCATGAAACCTTCGAGCGCTATCGCCTGGAAGCGATGCTCGCCGATTCGCAGCGCCAGTGGAGCCGAGCGGACAGTTTCTACGAAACCGCGGTCGGGCTGACGACGCGCCCGGCCACGGTGCTCAACAACTGGGGCTTCTCGAAGCTGACCCGGGGCGACAGCGCCGGGGCCGAGCGGCTCTTTGTCGAAGCGCTCTCCTACGACCCCGGCATCTTCGCCGCCAAGAACAACCTCGTCATGGCCCGGGCCGCCCAGCGCAACTACACGCTGCCGATGGTTTCGATGACCCAGACCGAACGCGCGCAGCTTCTGCACACGATGGCGGTGGCCGCGGTGAAGCAGGGCGATGTCACCACCGGCCGCAGCCTGCTGCAGGACGCCATCGACACCCATCCGCAGCACTTCGAGGAAGCGGTGCGGGCCTTGCGCGCGCTCGACAGCGCCTGAGCGCGGCATGCTGGCGCTTCCGGCCACGGCAGCGCTGTGGTTCCTGCCCGCGGCGCTGCCGGTGGCGTTCTGGGTCGCCTGGAGCGACATGCGGTCGATGCGCATCCCCAATGCGGCGGTGCTGACGCTGCTGGCTGCCTATGCGTTGATCGGCCTTGTCGCGTTGCCGCTCGGGGTCTGGGCCTGGGGCTGGGTGCATGTGGCCGTCGTGCTCGTTCTCGGGTTCCTGCTCAATCTCGCCGGGCTCGTGGGCGCCGGCGACGCGAAATTCGCCGCGGCGATGGCCCCCTTCGTGGCGCTCGCCGACGCGGCGGCCTTCGCCGCGCTCTTTGCCGCGGTGCTGCTGGCCGCCTTCGCCACCCACCGCGGCGTGCGCGCGATCCCCGCCCTGCGCCGGCTGGCGCCCGACTGGGCCTCCTGGCAGCGCCGCGACTTCCCGATGGGGCTCGCCCTCGGCGGTGCACTCGCGCTCTATCTCGGGCTTGCCGCCGCTCTGGGCAGCTGAGCGGCCCGATTCACCCTTCCGAAACCCGCCCGCCGCATCCTCCGCCGGTGGGAAGGGCAAGGGGGTGCCATGAACGTCCAGACACCGGCGGGCGCGGAGAGCGGCGTCAGCCCACCCCCCGTGCCGCGCAGCCTGCAGGATCTGGGGATCGGCCTTGTTATGCTGCGCGATGTGCTGCTCAAGACGATGTTCCGCATGTCACTCGACCAGGTCAGCGACATCGCGCGGGTCTGCGGCCTGCCGCTCACCATCGCGCAGGAACTGGTCGATTTCGCCCGCAGCCAGCTCCTGGTCGAGGCCATGGGCACGCTGCACGCAACCTCGCGCGGCGAGATGGCCTATCAGCTCACCGAGGCCGGCAAGGCCCGCGCCATGGATGCGCTCAGCCAGTCGGAATACTACGGCGCCGTGCCCGTGCCGCTGCCCCAGTTCGAGGCGCAGGTCGCCCGCCAGTCGGTGCGCGACATCAACCTCAGCCGCGCCGAGTTGACCGCCGCCATGGGCGATCTGATCCTGCCGCCGGGGCTGATGGACCATCTCGGCCCCGCTGTCGGCGCGGGCCGGTCGATCCTGCTCTACGGACCGCCCGGCAACGGCAAGTCCTCGATCTCGAACGGCATCCGCGACGCGCTCGGCGATCGGATCTATGTCCCCTGCGCGATCGAGCATGGCGGACAGGTGATCAGCGTCTACGACCCGATCGTGCACTCGAAGGCCGAGGCCGCGGCCGACGATCCCACCAGCCTGCGCCGCACCGGCAACCGCTTCGACGCCCGCTATGTGCTGTGCGAGCGTCCCACCGTGATCACCGGCGGCGAGCTGACGCTGGAGATGCTCGATCTCGCCTACAACCCGGTGGCGCGCACCTATCAGGCCCCGCTGCAGCTGAAGGCCACCGGCGGGGTCTTCATCGTCGACGACCTCGGCCGCCAGGCCGAGCCCCCGCAGGCGCTGATCAACCGCTGGATCGTGCCGCTGGAGGCCGCCCACGACATCCTCGCCCTGCAGTCGGGCGAGAAATTCCTGGTGCCCTTCGACACGCTGGTGATCTTCTCCACCAACTTCCATCCCAACGAGATCTTCGACCGCGCCGCGCTGCGCCGCATCTTCTACAAGATCAAGATCGACGGGCCGGGCCGCGAGGATTTCCTGAAGATCTTCGCCATGGTCGCACGCAAGCGGGGCATGCCGCTCGACGAGGCCGCGCTGGTGCATCTGATGAACGTCCGCTTCCCCGAGATCGACAATGTCTATGCCAATTACATGCCGATCTTCCTGATCGACCAGATGCTCTCGATCTGCCGCTTCGAGGGGATCCCCAGTCAGATGACGCCGGCGCTCATCGACCGGGCCTGGGCCAACATGTTCGTCCGCGACGAGGAGATCGTGAAGTAGCGCTGGCCGCCTGTCGCGCGGCGCGCTAGCTCTGCGCCGATGACGCTGCCGCCCCCCTTCGCGCGCTGGTTCGCTGCCCGTGGCTGGGATCTGCACCCGCACCAGCAGGCGATGCTGGCGCAGGCAGCGGCACCGGCGCTTCTGCTGGTGGCGCCCACCGGCGGCGGAAAGACCACCCCTCTTTACGCCGCCTTAAGCAGGATA
>PUNI01000487.1 GCA_003551745.1 Paracoccaceae bacterium
CCAGCTGCGTCATGCCGGCTGACCGTCGCGCCGCGCAGCCGCAGGGCTGGCCGGCGTCGGCGGAGATGCCGCTGCTGATCCGGCAGACGCTGGCGAGCAGCCCCGTCTGCGTGCGCGCCGCCCTCGCCCGAACCATGGCGTCGCTGCGCGGTCTGCGCCTCACGCCGGACTGTGCCGCAACGGTGGAGCTGGTGCTTGCCGAGACCCTGAACAACGTGGTCGAACACGCCTATGGCAGTGGCCCGCCGGGCCCGATCGAGATGTCGGTCTGGCTCGACCGGAGGCCGGCGCCGGCGCTTTTCTGCCTGATCTGCGATCGCGGCGCGCCGATGCCGGACGGCACCCCGCCGTCGGGCCGCCGGGCGCTGCTCGACGTGCCGCTGGACGACATGCCCGAAGGTGGCTTCGGCTGGTTCCTGATCCGCAGCCTGACGCGCGATCTCGACTATGTGCGACTGGCGGGCTGCAACCGTTTGAGCTTTCTCGTCCCCATCGAGATGCTTCCCGCGCCCTGAGCCCGGGCACCGGCCCTTGGCATTGCCCGGCGGGGCGCATAGCCTGCACAGCAGCGGCGTGCGGCCATGACGCGCCAGTGCAGGGCGGGGGGCATCATGCGGGATTTCCACAAGCCGGGGCGCTCGGCGGTCTACGCCCTGAACGGGATGGCCGCCACCTCGCATCCGCTGGCCGCGCGGGTCGCGATCGACATCCTGCAGGCCGGGGGCAGCGCGGCCGATGGCGCCATCGCCGCCGCGATGACACTGCATGTCTGCGAGCCGCACATGTGCGGTCTGGGCGGCGATTGCTTCGCCCTCGTCAAGCCGGCGGGTGAGGACCGGGTTCTGGCCCTCAACGGGTCGGGGCGGGCTCCGGCCGCGCTGACGGCGGCGCGGCTGCGCGACGAGGGCCATCGCAGCGTTCCGCCGCAGTCGGCCCATGCGGTGACGGTGCCCGGCGCCGTCGATGCGCTCTGCCGCCTGTCGGCCGACTGGGGGCGGCTGGAGCTGGGCGAGGTGCTCGCGCCCGCGATCCGCTATGCCGAAGAGGGCGTGCCCGTGGCGCCCCGTGTGGCCTGGGACTGGGGCCGCGAGGCGGGCGTGCTGCAGGGCGCCGCCCGCAGCCATTACCTGCGCGACGGCGCGCCGCCGCGGGTTGGCGACATCTTCCGGGCGCCCGGCCAGGCAGAGGTTCTGCGCCGGATCGCGCGCGAGGGGCGGGCGGGCTTCTACGCGGGCGAGGTGGCGGCCGACATGCTGGCCAGCCTGCGCGCAGTCGGCGGGCCCCACAGCGAGGAGGATTTCGCCGCAGCCACCTGCGACTGGGGCGTGCCGATCTGCAGCCGCTATCGCGGCGCCGAACTGCTGGAGCACCCGCCCAACGGCCAGGGCGCGACCGCCGCGCTGATCCTCAACATCCTCGAACATTTCGGGTTGAGCGCGCTCGACCCGACCGGGGCCGACCATGCCCATCTGGAGGCCGAGGCGACCAAGCTCGCCTATGACGCCCGGGACCGGTTCATCGCCGATCCTGCCCACACGACGCGGCTCGAGCACATGCTGTCGCCCGAAACCGCCGCGCGGCTCGCCGCGCTGATCGACCGGGAGCGCGCCCTGCCTGATCCTGCCGCGGCGGCCGAGGCGGTGCATCGCGACACCGTGCTCCTGTGCGTGGTCGACCGCGACGGGATGGCGGTCACGCTGATCCACTCGATCTTCCATGCCTTCGGCTCCGGTCTGGCGTCGGACAGGTTCGGCATCCTCTTCCAGAACCGTGGCGCGGGGTTCAGCCTGACACCGGGGCATGCCAACGAGCTCGGGGCGGGCAAGCGGCCCATGCACACGATCATCCCGGCCATGCTGCGCCAGGGCGGCCAGGTGAGCCTCGCCTTCGGGGTGATGGGCGGGCAATACCAGTCGGCCGGGCATGCGCGCGTGGTCAGCAACCTGCTCGACCATGGCATGGACCTGCAGGCCGCGCTCGATGCCCCGCGACTGTTTCCGGTTCCCGGCGCGCTGGAGCTGGAACACGGCTATGGGCCCGAGGTCGCCGCCGACCTCGCCGGCCGCGGACATCGGCCGCACTGGCGTCTCGAACCGCTCGGCGGCGCACAGGCCATCCGCATCGACCATGCCCGCGGTGTTCTCGAGGGCGCCTCCGACCCGCGTAAGGACGGCTGCGCGCTCGGCTACTGAGGGGTGCCGGGTGTGACGGCGGTCAGGGTGCGGGGGCTCGGTTCAGCCGGCCTCAGTTAAGCTGGACGTGCAGCGGATAGAACCCGTCCTGGAAATCGCCGAAGAGGTCCGGCAGGTCGGGATGGTCGACAGGCTCGCCGGTGTCGTCGGGGACGAGGTTCTGTTCGGACACATAGGCCACGTAATAGCTCTGCTCGTTCTCGGCGAGCAGGTGATAGAAGGGCTGATCCTTCGCCGGCCGGTTGTCCTCGGGCAGCGAATCGTACCATTCCTGCGAGTTCGAGAACATCGCGTCGACGTCGAACACCACCCCGCGGAAGGGATGCTTGCGGTGGCGGACCACCTGGCCCAGCCGGTATTTCGCCTGTGTCGTTATCATCATTCCTGACCCTCAGCCCTGTATCTAGCCCTTGAGGCCCTGTGTTGTCCATCGGTCCGGCCAGAATCGCTTGCTGATCATGGGAAACAGATTGTGACCGCGGGTTTGACAGTGCTGCCGGCCGTGGCCGCGGTGATCGCCCCGGTGCTGCTGCTGGCGGGAGCCGGCTTCCTCTGGCAGCGGTCGGGACGTGACTGGCCGGTCGAGTTCGTCGGCCGTCTGGCGATGGGGCTCGCCGTGCCCTGTCTGGTCTTCACCGCACTCACCCGGTCCGAGCTTTCTGCCGGCCTGCTCGGATCGGTCGCGCTGGCGGCGGCCGTCGGCTACGGGGCGCTGACACTGGCCTTTCTGGCGCTCGCCCGGGGCATCGGGCTGGACCGGCGCAGCTATGTGGTGCCGCTGACCTTCGGCAATACCGGAAACCTCGGTCTCCCGCTTGCGCTGTTCGCCTTCGGCGAGCCCGGGCTGGCCCTCGCCGTGGCGATCTTCGCGGTGGCGGTGATCTGGCAGTTCAGCTTCGGGGTCTGGCTGATGACGGGCGGCGGGCCCGGGCGCGTGCTCCGCGAGCCGATGGTCTGGGCCAGCCTGCTGGGTGGTCTGTTTCTCTGGCAGGGCTGGCAGCCGCCGCGCTGGCTGGGCGACACGCTGGCTCTGGCCGGCCAGATGGCGATACCGTTGATGCTGCTGACGCTGGGCGTGGCGGTGGCCCGGCTGCGGCCGGCCCGGTTGCTGCTGGCTGGCGGGCTGAGCCTGCTGCGCCTCGTCGTCTGTCTCGCCGTTGCCATCGCGGTGGCCCTCCTGCTGGCGCCCGACCGTTTGGCCTTTGCCGTGATCGTGCTTCAACTGACCACGCCGGTGCCGGTGACCGCCTATCTGATGGCCGTCCGAGCCGATGCGGATGCCGATGCGGCGGCGGGCCTCGTCTTCGCCTCCACGCTTCTGGGGCTGGTCACCCTCCCGCTGACGCTCGCGTTTTTCCTCTGATGCTCGCGGCTTTCTGATCCGGCGCTCGTGCGGCTGCGGCGCCGTGGCGTTTCCCTTGTGGCCGGTTTCGGCTATAGTCCATGTCAAAAGACGAGCAGAACAGAAAAACGAGAGGCAGTGATGGGCAGGCTGATCCTCCTGGCCTTGGCGGCTGGGCTTCTTCTGTCAAGCTGCGGGTCACGCAGTTTCTCTCCGCCAAGGGATCTCGACAATGCCTGCAGCATTGTCAGCGAACGACCCCACTATCTGCGCGCGATGCAGGCCGCCGAGCGGCGCTGGGGCGTGCCGGTGCCGGTGCAGATGGCCACGATCCATGCCGAGAGCCGGTTCATCGGCGATGCACGTACCCCGCATCGCTTTGCGCTCGGGGTGATCCCGGTGGGCCGTCAGTCCACCGCCTTCGGCTACAGCCAGGCGCTGGACGGCACCTGGGACGACTATCTGAGCGAGACCGGCAATCGCCGCGCCCGCCGCGACAACATCCGCGACGCCACCGATTTCATGGGCTGGTACATGTCCCACACCGTGCGCCGCAACGGGATCCCGCTCACCGATGCGCGCAACCAGTATCTGGCCTACCACGAGGGCCATGCCGGTTTCGCGCGCGGCAGCTACAACCAGAAGGCTTGGCTCCTGCGGGTGGCCGATGGCGTGGCAGCGCGGGCGGCGCGCTACGAGGCGCAGTTGCGCGCCTGCCGGAGGCTCTAGGCTCAGGACCCATAAAGCCGCTTGAGGCTCCCCGGGCTGGGTGATTCAAGCTCCCAAACAAAGGGGGGCATGATGAGCGGGCATTTCTGGTTGAGCGACGTGCAGATGGAGCGG
>PUNI01000381.1 GCA_003551745.1 Paracoccaceae bacterium
GAAGCGGTCCTCGCGCGCATCGGCCAGCATGTCCTGCAGCCCGTCGCGTCCGATCATGGTCGAGGATGTCCGCGCCCGGTCGGAGTAGGTCCTGCGTTTCGAGCCGAATGGCGAAGGGCATCAAGTTCCTCGGCGATAACAAGTGGCAGGCCCGGAAGCATGGGCCGCAGCGCCGCCTCCAATGGCGCAAGGTCCATCCGGCCATGGACACCGCCCCTTCGGACGGGCGTCCATCAGCGCGCGTCGCCAGTCGAAGAGATCGGAGCATGCACAGCCCCGCTCGACCTCGGTGCCCGTCGCATGCGACAGCGCCGCCTCCGCCACCTCGCGATCCGCATGCGCGCTCTCGCTGCACCTGCTGCGGAAAGCCCTCTTCTCAATTATCCAGAAGTCTCCAGAGCTGACCCCACTGGCAGGACCAGGGCCGGGTCCCTGCCCAATAGGGTAGCGAAGCGTTCACGGAATGCTCGGCTCGTAGTAGTGAACCGCGATCCGGACGGCACCAGCCATGAAATCTCCAGCCACCGGCGTCAATACCAGCGGAGCGGCTTCATAGTAGGTCATTGGTGACGACAGAAGTCCGCGCGCGAACGAACCCGACGACAGACCGAGACCACTCCCGAACCTATCTTCAGCACTCTCGGTCCCAAGTTGCCAGCTGTCGAGAGCCCCGGCAATGGGCTCCAGAACGCGCGCCGTGACTGCGAAGACCATGACGTTCGCCGGGATGACGCCCGTCGTGATCGACCGTTCGCCCGGCATGATGGTATGGTCGAACTCCTTGACCTTGAAAAACGAACCGGCACCGCCGACAGAAAGGGCAATGGCGCCGCCGCGCCACGATGCCCCATCGTAGAGCGCCAGCACATGCTCGTCCTCGATCCAGGCACGCCATCCGCGACGCGGGTCAACGAAGATCCAGCCGCCGTTGACGAAGATTGCGACACGCCCCCCCTGCCCCGCCCACAGACCCGAAGCCGAAGCAGGCAACGCGTAGCAGGATCCATCGGCAACGCCCTCGGGCGGAGACGGGAGGCTCCGCGACAGGAGCACCAGCGCGCTCAGCGCATCAAGCCGCACCAGCGCTTCGTTCACGGTCACGTGCTTCTGGGCCTGCGACGGTTGCAGCAGGGGAAGGCTCAGGTTCGACGTCTCAGTCATGGACGATGATCTCCGTTGCAGGTCCCGGACCAAACTCTTGCGACAGCTGCGACACGGTCACGCGGAACGGCCCGACCACCCCGTCTTCCGCCTGCGCTGCCGCAGAATACCTCCACTGCGGCTCGTGGGTCTGAAGCACACGCAGTTCCTGCCCGTCGCGCGACACGATCAGCTCGTATCGCTCCGCGGTTTCGCCGAGCGGAACCTCGACACCCAGCCAGCTGTCGCCATTGATCCGGGTTCTGCGCGTCCATGAGATGCGCAGGGATCCATCGGACTCCCGCACAGCCCTGAGGTGCGCCGGCGAGTACGGACGAAGCCCGATGCCGTCGAAGCTCTCCACCCGCTCGGTGTAGGTCGGATCATCGAAACCAAGACTGGCCGGACCTATGCGATACCTGCGCTCCAACCCGCGGGCCGATGACGGCAGTTCGATCTGTTCCACCGCGTCGTCGAGAAAGACAACGAGGCTGCCAGGCGGCCAGACGCTCGGCGCAAGCGCATCCGTCCCGAGCTGACCGCGCAGACGCATCGAGATCTCGTAGGAGTCGGGTCCCACCAGATCGGCAACCGTGAATTGCATGAGTTCCCAGTTCCGGGCCGAGCCATCGCCAATCGCGACGAGATTCGCACCGGCCAGAACGGAGCTCTCGGGCACCGATTGCAGTGTGGCCCCGAGCATGCGGACCCGCAACGGCGCCCCCCTCTCCCAGACACCCGGCTGGCCGCCCGCAAGGGACGTCTCCGTGTATCCGATCCGCGCACGTCCCTCGATCAGTCGGTTGAACTCAAAGGCTCCACCCGGCAACGCATCGAACACTGCGGCGGCCCCGGTCCAGCTACCGGATGTCACCGCGAGGTGAGGCGCATGCGGCACCTCCGTGCCGGCAAGGAGGGGCAGGTCGAGGAAGAAGGGAAGAACCGGGGCTGAGACGCCAAAGCGGCGGGACTTAGGGCCATCGCCGAACTGCTCTGCCGGCTCGTAGACCCCGGGCTCGACCCGCACCGCCTCCACCTCGCGCGCACCAACCGTGTCGATCCGGTCGACCCGCCACAGCGAGCTTCCCTCGGGCATGGCGAGCGTGACGACATCCCCTGCGCCGATGACCGAGGAGGGCGGCAACGAAAACCGCGCGGCGTCCCGGGCGACACGGGACTCGGCCAGCCAGCGCTCGGCGACGCCCTGCGCCTCGGCAACGGTCAGCACCAGCGGCACTTCCGACGTTGCCGCGGCCACCCCGGGATCGTCGGGCAGCACCGCCTCGACGGCCCTGACCTCGAAGTCGGCTTCAGCCTGGACGTGGGAAAGGCGAATGCGCCCCGCAACCTCCGCATCCGGTGCACGCGCAAGTTCCAGCGACGAGGGATCGCGTTCGACCAGGCAATCTGGCGTCAGCGTTTCGATCGGCCGGGCATCACGGGACCGAAAGACCAGTTTCCCGTCGCGCTCGATGGCTTCGAACCCATAGGATAGCATGAGGGTCTGCAGCGCGGCCCGCGGCGTGTCCGTAGAGGCGACGCTGAAACCCCGCACGCACCCATGGAGTTCCGTGACATCCACATCGACCACACCGGCTCGGAAACAGATCTCGCGGACAACGTTGCTCAACGGCTGAATTGCGTTTCGGCCGCTGATCCAGTGCCCACGCAGCCAGTTCTCGCCATCGCTCCAAACATCCAGCAGCGCCGGAAAGGCTGGAAATGGCCGGGTATCCCAGGCCCAGACATGGGCGCGCGCCATGTCGACCATAGGCCCGCCATAGACCGGGGAGACCGGGTTTCGCTCCGGGTTCGCCCAGTAGGCGATCATCGCGCGATGGTATTCGAGCAGTATGACGTCGTCGCGCCAGCCCCTTGAGAAACGCGGAGTCCGGGACTCGGAAGATTTCGGATCGATGAAGACGTTGGGCTCGTTCGTGCCGCGGTCGACCGCCGGACACCCCAGTTCGGTGAACCAGAAAGGTTTCGAGGCCGGCGCCCACGCAGTGGGTTCGGTCACGCGTTCGCCATCGATTCGCTCGAAGTGGTGGTGCTGCCACCAGCCCTCCAGATCCTTGTAGCGCCAGACCCAAGGCTCCCCATATGCCTCATCGGTGATCGCGGTCCGATGCTGCCGGGCCCGGTCCTCGGCGCTGGCATAGAACCAGTCGAAGCCCTCACCACCGGCGACATTGGCCTTCAGATAGGAGAGATTGTAGATTGATCCCCACTCTGCGTCGGCATGATCAGTGCCGTCGCGCCAGTCCGAGAGCGGCATGTAATTGTCGATCCCGATGAAATCGACATTGTCGTCCGCCCAGAACGGATCGAGATGGAAGTACCGGTTGCCCTCGGGCGACTGGTAGCCGAAATACTCCGACCAGTCCGCAGCATAGCTGATCTTGACATCGGGGCCGAGGATCGCGCGGACATCGGCGGCCAGTTGCCGGAGTTCGGCTACTGCGGGGAACACGTCACCGGCCCCGCGCAGCTGTGTCAGACCGCGCAGTTCCGAGCCCACACAGAACGCCTCGACCCCTCCGGCGACCCTTGCCAACCATGCGTAATGCAGGATGAAGCGCCGGTAGCTCCACTCCGGCGGGCCCGAATAGACGACGCGCCCGCCCGAGATCGCGAAATCACTGCGCGCGCAGGTCCCGAAGAAGGCGCGCACCTCGGCCGCCGCAGACGCCGTCCTGTCGGTCGTGTTCGGACGCCCGGGCGCGATCGATGAAGTGATGCGCCCGCGCCACGGCAGCGCGGGTTGCCCCGGCAGCCCGCTCCAGGGGTCCGGCAGTTCGTTGCCAGGCAGCTGCTTCATGAGCAGAAACGGATAGAAGACAACCTCCTGTCCCGTCGCGTGCAAGGCTGCGATCGCCTCCAGCACGGAGTCGTCGGACGGCGTTCCACCGTAGATCGGCCGGCCGTCCAGCCGCGGCAACTCGGTGGCAGCCGAGCGGCTCAACCCGGCGACGCGCCAGCTTCGCCACGGCGCGTCGCTGCGGTTTTCCACCTCCGGCTGCACCCGGCATTCGCCGCAGCGAAGATCGTCGCCGAACCACGAAACCACCAGCAGGGATGATCGGCAGTTGGGCAGTTCCACTGCCAGGTTTTCCAGTGAAGCGGCGAAATCTGTCTTGCCGCTCAGCGTGTTGACGTTGGAGGGCCGTCCGCTTCCCAGCGCCGTGGTGAAGGCTGGCATGAGCGGGTCGGGAAGCTGGGGCAGCAC
>PUNI01000469.1 GCA_003551745.1 Paracoccaceae bacterium
AGCCGTTCCTCGGCCCAAACGCAGAAGAACCACGCGCCGCGCACTGGCCGCCCTCTATGAGATCCGCGGATACACGTGGCAAGCGCGAGGCTCGGAACACGCGAGTGTCCACTGCCTCTGATAAGGTGGCGGCACCCCCTCGCGCCGAAGCGGGAGGGGGCGGTGACTATTCGGCCGTCAGGAGCGGCGGCTTGTTACCGGAAAGACGCGGGGCTTGGGGTTCGCTGATCGACAGGTCGATTTTGTCGTCCTTCAGGTCGACGCGCACCACGCCGCCCTTCATCAGCCGCCCGAACAGCAGTTCCTCAGCCAGAGGCTTCTTGACATGCTCCTGGATCACGCGCGCCAGCGGACGGGCGCCCATCTTGTCGTCATAGCCCTTGTCGCCCAGCCATGCGGCCGCGGCCGGGGTCAGCTCGATGGTCACGTTTCGATCCATGAGCTGGGCCTCGAGCTGCAGCACGAACTTCTCGACAACCCGCAGGATGACCTCCTTGCCGAGCGGTGCGAAACTGATCACCGCATCGAGACGGTTGCGGAACTCCGGCGTGAAGGTCCGCTCGATTGCGGCCGTGTCCTCGCCCTCGCGCCGGTCGCGTCCGAAACCGATGGCGGCCTTGGCCTGCTCGGCAGCGCCAGCGTTCGAGGTCATGATCAGGATCACGTTGCGGAAGTTGACCTTGCGCCCGTTGTGATCCGTGAGGGCACCGTGGTCCATCACCTGCAACAGGATGTTGTAGACATCCGGGTGCGCCTTCTCGATCTCGTCCAGAAGCAGGACGCAGTGCGGGTGCTGGTCGACCCCGTCGGTCAGGAGCCCGCCCTGATCGAACCCGACATAGCCCGGGGGCGCGCCGATCAGGCGCGAGACCGCGTGCTTCTCCATGTACTCCGACATGTCGAAGCGCAGCAGCTCAACCCCAAGCGTCTGGGACAGCTGCTTGGCCACCTCCGTCTTGCCGACCCCGGTGGGACCCGCGAAGAGATAGTTGCCGATCGGTTTCTCGGGCTCGCGCAGGCCTGCGCGCGCCAGCTTGATCGCCGCCGACAGCGCCTCGATGGCCTTGTCCTGACCGAAGACCGCGCGCTTGAGATCGGATTCGAGATTGCGGAGCACCTCGGCGTCGTCCTTGGTGACGTTTTTCGGCGGGATACGGGCGATCTTGGCCACCACCGCCTCGATCTCCTTCGGCGAGATGGTCTTGCGTCGCTTGGATTCGGCGAGCAGGTGCTGGGCCGCGCCAGCCTCGTCGATCACGTCGATGGCCTTGTCGGGCAGCTTGCGGTCGTTGATGTAGCGCGCAGACAGCTCCACCGCCGACTTGATCGCATCATTGGTGTAGCGGATGTCGTGATGTCGTTCGAAATAGGGCTTGAGCCCCATCACGATCTTCACCGCATCATCGACCGAGGGCTCGTTGACGTCGATCTTCTGGAACCGGCGCGAGAGCGCACGATCCTTTTCGAAATGCTGCCGGAACTCCTTGTAGGTGGTGGAGCCCATGCAGCGCAGCTTGCCACCCTGAAGCGCCGGCTTGAGCAGATTGGAGGCATCCATCGCGCCGCCCGAGGTGGCGCCGGCGCCGATGACGGTGTGGATCTCGTCGATGAAGAGGATCGCGTCCGGGTGATCCTCAAGCTCCTTCACGACGGCCTTCAGCCGCTCCTCGAAATCGCCGCGATAGCGCGTTCCGGCCAGCAAAGCGCCCATGTCGAGCGAGTATATCGTCGCTCCCGCGAGCACGTCGGGCGTCTCGCCGCGCACGATCTTCAGGGCGAGCCCCTCGGCGATGGCGGTCTTGCCGACGCCAGGGTCTCCGACCAGCAGCGGGTTGTTCTTGCGGCGGCGACACAGCACCTGGATGCAGCGTTCCACCTCATGGGTCCGACCGATCAGCGGATCCACATCTCCCTGCACGGCCTTCGCGTTCAGGTCCACGCAATACTTGCCGAGCGCCGAGTCCTTCGCCTCCACAGCCTCTTCCTGCCGCGACTGCGTCTGCTCGGAATCGCTGGCACCGGTGACCGGCCGGCTCTCGGCAAAGTTCGGATTCTTGGCCACGCCGTGGGCGATGAAGTTCACCGCGTCGTAGCGGGTCATGTCCTGCTCCTGCAGGAAATAGGCGGCATTCGATTCGCGTTCGGCGAAGATCGCCACCAGCACGTTGGCGCCCGTGACCTCGGTGCGCCCGGAGCTCTGGACATGGATCGCGGCCCGCTGGATCACGCGCTGGAAGGCTGCGGTCGGGACCGCCTCGGACCCCTCGATGTCCGTCACCAGATTGGCCAGATCCTCGTCAATGAACTCGACAAGCGACTTCCGCAGCGCCTCGAGATCGACGTTGCACGCCCGCATGACCTTGCCCGCGTCCGGCTCGTCGATCAACGAGAGCAGCAGGTGCTCGAGAGTGGCCAGCTCGTGCCGGCGGGCATTGGCCAGCGCCAACGCACCATGGATGGCCTGCTCGAGGGTGGTGGAAAACGAAGGCACGGCGTGCTCCCTTACCTGTGGCCGGGACGGGGCGCGAGGCTCCGACCCGACCGTGAGCCTCATGGGTTAAACTTCGGTGATATTCGCCCCGCTTCAAGTCTTTTTTGCGTGACGCGACGGTCCGCCCCGGGCCGGAGCGCCCGGTTTCGGGCAACTGCCCGAGAATGCGGCGCCCTCAGAAGGCATCCTTGCGGCGCCGCAATTCCGCGAAGGTTTCGGAGTCGCTGGCGCCCGCGAGACCGAGCGCTGCCTTCACCTCCGGCAGCACGGCACGCAGGAAGGGATTGCTGGCGCGTTCCTCGTCCAGGGTGACATGCACGGCCTCGGCGCCCTTCTGGCGCGCGTGCGTCAGGCGCGCATCGGCCGCGGCATTGTCCGGCTCTACCGAGCGGGCGAAGGCGAGATTGCCGTCGAGATAGTCATGGCCCGAGCAGATGCGGGTGTCCGGCGGCAGCGCGGCGAGCCGCATCAGGCTGTCCCACATCATTTGCGCCGTGCCCTCGAACAGCCGGCCGCAGCCCAGGGCCATCAGGCTGTCGCCGGTGAAGGCCACGCCCGGAAACGCATAGGCGACATGGCCCACGGTGTGGCCCGAAACGTCGATGACCCGGCCCTCGACCCCGCCGACCATGACGCTGTCGCCGGGGCTGACGGCGCGGTCGAGCGGCGGCAGGCGATGTGCGTCGGCCGCAGCCCCGGTCACGCGGACCGGGGCAGCCAGCCCGGCCTGCAGCGCGGCGAGGCCCTGGACGTGGTCGGCGTGGTGGTGGGTCAGCAGCACGTCGGTCGCCCGCCAGCCGCGGTCATCCAGCGCCTTCAGGATCGGGGCGGCCTCGGGCACGTCGACCACGGCAGTGGCGCCGCTGTCGGGATCGTGGGCCAGGAACGCGAAGTTGTCCTTCAGACAGGGCACGGTGATCACCTGCAGGGGCATGGCGTTTTCCTCCGTCTCGATTATGTTCGGGGCACTTTCGCCCGGCCCGATAGGGGGTGCAATGCATCTCGACGTGCGCGATCTGCGCAACTTCTACTACCGCACCGGGCTGGGCCGGGCGGTGCAGCGGTCGGTGCGCGGCCAGATGCTGTCGCTCTGGCCGGAGACGCCGGGGCGGACGGTCGTCGGCTATGGCTTCGCGGTGCCGTTGCTGCGCCCCTATCTGGCCCAGGCGCGGCGGGTGATCGGCCTGATGCCGGCGCAACAGGGGGTCATGCCCTGGCCGGCGGAGCTGCCCAACGTGTCGGTCCTGTGCGAGGAGGTGAGTTGGCCGCTGCCCAATGGCATCGCCGACCATCTGGTGCTTCTGCACGGGCTGGAGAGTGCCGACAATCAGGCCGGGGTGCTGGAGGAAGCGCACCGGGTTCTGGGCGATGGCGGGCGCGCGCTCTTCATCGTTCCTAATCGCCGCGGGCTCTGGGCGCAGCGCGACGTCACGCCCTTCGGCCATGGGCGCACCTATTCGCTGGGCCAGATCGAGGCGCTGCTCGCCCATCACGGCTTCATCGCCGAGCGGCATCTGGCCGCGCTCTACGCACCGCCCTCCAACCGCGGCTTCTGGCTGCGCACGGCAGATTTCTGGGAGAAGGTCGGCCGGCGGATCTCGGCACAGCTTGCCGGCGGCGTGCTGCTGGTAGAGGCCGTGAAGAACCCCGATCCCGCGCCCAGCGGCGGACTTCGGGTCACGGGCCGGCGCCCGCTCAAGGTTCTGGAGGGTCTGCCGGTCCCCGAACCGCGGCCGGCCTGATCCGGATACCGGCAGACCGGCGGTAACGCCCGTCGTCGCGGCAAGCGCAGCGCAAACACCGGCGACCGGCCGGCGGAGCGGCCGTGGCAGCGCGCCCGGGGGCAGGCCGGCCCGGGCAGCGCGCAGCCGCAACC
>PUNI01000418.1 GCA_003551745.1 Paracoccaceae bacterium
GAACTGCGAAACGCGGTAGTGGAGGAGATCATCAACCCGGTGGTCCCGGCTTACCTGAGGCAAGACGGCATGACATGCCTGGTCAACCCGGCCGGTGAGTTCATCATAGGCGGTCCACGGGCAGATACCGGACTCACAGGAAGGAAGATCATCGCAGACACATACGGTGGCTACTGCCCGCACGGTGGAGGTGCGTTTTCGGGCAAAGACACCACGAAGGTTGACCGGTCAGCGACCTACATGGCTCGCTACATAGCCAAGAACATAGTAGCTGCGGAACTGGCATCTCGCTGCACGGTGCAGTTGTCGTATGCCATTGGGGAGCCGGAGCCAACGTCCCTGATGGTGGATCTCCACGGGACCGGCAGGGTCGATGAGTCCGAACTGGTTGAAGCCGTGTACCGGGTATTCACGCCGACTCCCCAGGGCATCATTGAGTCTTTGGACTTGAAGCGTCCCATCTATCATCAGACTGCAGTGTTCGGGCACTTCGGGCGAGAACTGCCTGAGTTCACCTGGGAGAGGACAGACAGGGTGCCTGTGCTAAGAGACTGCTTCGGACTTCAGCAGGATGCAGTCCATGCACCCGAAAATCGGGACGAACAGGTCCGGACCAGAATGCACTGAGCAATAGGAGGGATCATGACAAGACAATACCTGGTGAGTGCGGAATCGGTGTGCGAGGGACATCCGGACAAGATTGCAGACCGGATTTCGGATGCCATAGTCGATGGCTTCCTGAGGCGAGACCCTGATGCCCGGGTCGCCTGCGAGACAATGGTAACCCTTGGTCTTGTGCTCGTCGCCGGAGAGGTTAGCTCGGACGCAAGTGTCAACATCCGCACTGTTATACGCCACGCGATCAGAGAGACCGGTTACACCAGACCAGAACTTGGGTTCGATTTCCGAACCTGTGCTATAGGTGTTTCTATACAGCAACAAGAAGGAGAAATCGGCTGTACCATGGGCTGGAAGCCAGATCCCTGCGCTTACTGTCCCAGATACGACGGATCAGGCGCAAGCGACCAGGTCATCGTGTTCGGATACGCGACCAACGAAACCCCCGAGTACATGCCGATGCCTATCATGCTGGCACAGCGGCTGTGTCAGCAACTGGGCCAGGTGAGGAAGGATGGCACAGTGCCCTTTCTCAGGCCCGACGGCAAGGCGCAGGTAACCGTGGAGTACAGTCACGGCAGACCCGGCAGAGTGGCCGCCGTCGTTCTCAACGCCCAGCATGACCCGGGGGTCGAAAGCAGCCACATCGAGCGCGACATCTCAGAGTACGTGATCAAGCAGGCTATTCCCGGGGTTTTGCTGGATGATAGGACCGAGTTCCACATCAACAAAGGTGGGCAGTTCGTGATCGGCGGCCCGGTTATCGATACCGGGCTCACCGGCCGAAAACTAATGGTTGACACATACGGAGGGGCTTGCCCACACGGCGGAGGTGCCTTCTCGGGCAAGGATGGGTCCAGGGTCGACCGTTCAGGAGCCTACATGGCACGCTACATCGCGAAAAACATAGTGGCGGCTGGCCTGGCAGAACGCTGCACCATCCAGTTGTCCTATGCTACAGAAAGGGCGCAGCCGCTCTCATTGACGGTCGATTTACACGGCACCGGAGTGGTCGGCGAGGAGTGGCTGGAGCAGGTTGTACCCATCCTGTTCAGTCTGACACCGACAGGCATCGCCGAGACCCTGTCGCTGAAACGCGCCATCTATCAGAAGACAGCAGCGTACGGGCATTTCGGCAGGGAACTCCCTGAGTTCGCATGGGAAAAGACCGACATGACGGCAATCTTGCGACATTATGCCGGAGTAAAAGGAGGAACTGACAATGACAACAGATGCGAGAGTACACACAGTGATCTACATACCAATCAGAAAGCCCGTTGAGCCAGAGCCGGACAGAGTAGAGCCGGACAAGGTGCGCGCGGGCACCAGGAAGCAAGCGAAAGAGGCAAAGGAGGCACCACATGCAGTCTCGCAAGAAGACTCAGGCCGAGTGTGAAGAATACAGGTATCGCTACGAGCCCGAGATCGTAGACCGGATCATACTGCCAGATGATGTGTCTGGACTAGTTGGCATCAGGCAATGGGGACTGCACCAGGATTTTTACATCACATCAGTGGTTTTTCGACGCAGGTACGACTCCCCGGTCATCTGGGCGGACAAGATCCCCACCGCGAAGAACCGCAATGGAATATATGCCTGCCGGGTGCCTGTCCTGCCCAGTGGGGCGACAAACCACTGGCATGATACCGTGCTCGGTGTGGTTGAGCTGACCGGCCAGGTGGTGATACACGAAGACGGAGTGCTCCGTGGTGAATGCTGCAGAGCTCTCATGTTCATTGCCCACCCGGATCTGGCAGAGCGGTTGAGCAGGGTATACGGCATACCGGCAATGGCCTCAGCTAGCTGGTCCTGTGTGTTCCGAAGTATCCATTCCTGGATCTACAACAATGATGGTATAAGCGTGCTGAAACACAACGCCGATCTCGTATCTGATATGCAGGCGAAGAAGCTGCTGAGCCAGGTGGACAGTCTCAGAACTGAGACAGAACAGGGGACACTGGCTGAGCGAGTATGTGAGTATCTCAAAGACAAAGGGGAACCGTTGCAGGAGGATTCTGACTACATATGGCCGTGCACCCCTTACTTCACTCTGATTGTGAGGAATGCTGCCCTGCAGCAGCGGTTGTCGGGAGACTGGAAGGCCTTCCTGGATGAGGGAGGCTTCATCCGCAATGACACAATCGCCGTACTGCAAGCAGAATGTCCTAGTGAAGTCAACGGCCCCCTATCAAGCATGCTTGGCAGTGGATTCACGGATCAGGAGGACTACGTCCTGACCCTGCCGGCATGTCCAAGATCATCGCGATTCAGGCCTCACAGTGATGGCAAATCAGGACAGATCAGCCTGCGTGCCGGCTGGCTGAAATCCGAGATCGACTGGCTGAACGCCAGGATCCGGGGCAGGTACTGGTGGGACGACCGAAGTGAAGAATCAGATAACACGGACGACAAAGAAGGGAAGATGCTTCCAGAACCGGACGGCTAGCCTGTCAAAGCACAATCTGGAGCTGCTGTGGCCCTACTATATGTGGCAGTTGACGCAGTATAGTAGGACGGGTGCAATGTAGCCTCTAAGAGTGTAATGCGGGGTGACACAGCGCGTCGCCCGTGATAGCTAACGAGTACCTGCAGGATATTGCCAGCTTGTTCACTATCTTATGCCATACGTGATATGGCAGGAAAGGCCAAGACATACAAGGACAAGTGGGGGAACATCAAGTATCTTGGGTCCCGCAAGTCTGTACCCAGAGCGGTGATGGAGCGGTTCTTCGGTCAAAAGCTGAGAAAGGGGAGCGTGGCACATCACAAGAACAGGGACAAGTCAGACAACAGACCGTCATAACATTCAGTCTGGGTCGATCACGACCACCTTCACATTGTCGTGTTCCTCCAGGAGGGGCCTTAGAACGCTGTCATCCACCGTACAGAGGGCGATAGAGAGCACCTCTCTGGGTCTGAATCCGTCTTCCAGGAGGCGCTTGGAGAATAGCGCCTGTCCCATGAGGTACATGCCAAGCCTACCCCGTTTTGCCTGGACGCATATCACGTTCCTCCCCTCCAAAGACACGTCATTAGCATGGGCTATCTTGGTATCTTCGTCGGGTATGATCACAGCATCAAGGTATCTTGGACCGTTTGATTCGGTGCCCCTGACAGCAGGGAACTCCTCAACTAGTGTTCCCCCTGTCCTTCTCCAGTATTCTCTTATCAGGCCAGTTTCATGCTTGCTCATCGTTAGTCATCTATTATAGAACACAGATAACACACTTTTCATCGCAGTGTGCAGTTCCCACTCCGGGGTCTCTGACATCATGACGAGACTGCCCGAGATCCGGTATATAGCAGCCGCCTGATGTCGTGCGCTCTAACTGAGCCAGTCGGCCGGGCGTAAGCGGAAGATGACAGAGGAGCTAGTCCCCGGCTCCCCCCAGAAACCGCCTAACTCGGTCGGAAACCCTGACTCTACACAGAGAATCCTCAGCGCAGAAGGTCAGGGTGGTGTATAGATACTGCCGGCGAAAGATCGGTGCCAGAATCCCTGGAAGAAAGCGTCGGCAACTCCCCTAACGCAGAGTATGGAGACGAGTTCATGCATCCCAAAGCGACCAGCCCTGCGCAGGCTGTCCGTTCAGTATCAGGAGCGTCGCTTAAAGCGTACCGACCGACCTTTCTTAACGACGTTCAGTAGCCCATCTTGCGTTAGCTTCCTCAAGTTCGCTCTAACGCCAGTGTCTGTGAAGGTAAGCCCCGCCTCACTCACTCGTTGCTTGATCTCCGCAGTA
>PUNI01000481.1 GCA_003551745.1 Paracoccaceae bacterium
CAAGAACGCCGCGCTCGCCCGCTGGCGCGACTTCCTCGCCGCAGCCGGATTGCAGGAGGTGAAGACGTGACCCGCCGCCTCGCCCCCGAGACGCGCGCCCTCCGCCTGGTGGAGCGCATGCAGGCCGCCGGGAAAACCGTCGCGCGGGTCATCGTCGAGGGCGAGCGCGTCGAGGTCGTGCTAGACACGGGCGACCGGGAAACCGGCCACCCATTCGACATGGCCGACATGAGGCTCAAGCGATGATCCGCAAGCACCTGCCGCCCTACGTCGAGACGCGCCGCGGCCGGAAGGGGCAGACGTACCATTACTTCCGCCGCAAGCCGGGGAAGCCGGTGCGCATGCACGCCGAGCCCGGCACGCCCGAGTTCGCGACCGAATATGCGCTCCTGCTGTCGGGCCGACCGCCGCCGCCGCCGGGGCGCAGTTTCAAAGGGCTGGTGCGTTCCTACCGGGAAAGCAGCCGATGGGCGCCTCTCGCGCCGCGCACGAAGGCCGACTACGCCAAGGTGCTGGATTTCATCGTGGAGCGGCTGGGCGACCTGCCCGCCGACAAGATGCGCCGGGTGGACGTGGTGCGCCTGCGGGACGCCAACGCCGACACGCCGCGCTTTGCCACCTACGCGGTGCAGGTGCTGCGCATCCTGTTCGAGCACGCGAAGGACATAGGCTGGCGCGACGACAACCCGGCCACGGGCGTATCGGGCGTGAAGGGCAACACCGCCGAGCGCCAGCCTTGGCCCGCCGATGCCATTGCCGCCTATCGCGCGGCGGCCGATGGCAAGGCGCTTCTGGTGTTCGAGTTGCTGCACGGCACCGGCCAGCGGATCGGGGACGTGCTGCGCATGCGCTGGGATCACCTAGCCGATGGGGGGATATGGGTGCGCCAGGGCAAGACAAAGGCCCGCCTGTGGGTGCCCCTGACGCCCGCCCTTGCCGCAGTGCTGGCGGATACCCCGCGCGACGGGCTGACCATCGTGACGGCGCACCATGGGCGCCCCATGTCCTACCGGGGCGCGCACCAGATCGTCATGGCCGTGCGCCGTCAGATCGACGCCGAGGCATACGACCTGCACGGGCTGCGCTACTCGGCCGCGTCTGAGCTGGCCGCGGCGGGCTGCACGGACGAGCAGATACAGGCGATCACCGGCCACACCACCACGGCGATGGTGCGGCGTTACGCAGGAGCGGCCCGGCAGTTGGTGCGGGCGAAGGAAGCACAGGAAAGGCGGAAGTGATGCATATCAATGAGACGACACACGGCGGGATGGTCGACAAAGCCGCGCGCTACGGCTGGACGATCAAGGATCAGCCGGGCCGGCTGATGATGCTGGATAAGGCCGTGCTTGAGGTCGATAACAGCTATCAGCGTGACACAGCCGCGGCGAAAATCAAGAGGATCGCGGCGCAGTGGTCATGGCTTGCGTGTGGCGCCCTGATCGTTGCCGACCGCGGAGACGGGCGGTTTTTCGTCATCGACGGGCAGCACCGCGCCGAGGCGGCCATGAAGCTGTCGGCTGTGCAGAAACTGCCTTGCATCGTGTTCGAGACAGGGGGCAGCCGGGAGGAGGCGGGCGGGTTTCTGCGCGCCAATCGCGACCGTAAGCCGATGACGTCGGTGCAGGCCTTTTCCGCCATGGTCACAGCAGGCGACCCCGACGCCATGGCTGTTCAAGAACTCCTCGAAAGCCATGGGCTTGTCGCGCGCGACAGCGGCAGCGGGAACAGCCAAGCGTTCAAGTCGGTGGGCGTTCTGCTTCAAATTGTCAGGCGCGGGAAGGAACACGCCAGCCGCGTCTTGGCAGCTTCGGTCGCCGCCTGCCACGGCGGGAAGGTGCACAGCGACGTGCTCAAAGGCATGTCTTGGATCGACATGAAGGCCGATGACCCGGCAATCTTGCCCAAGATCGGCCAACGGCTCCAGGCAATCGGCCGCGATGGCGTTCTCGCGGAGATTGCCAAGGCGAAAAATTTTCACGGGTCTGGCGGTGAAAAGCCCTGCGCGGAAGGCATCCTCAAAGCATACAACTTCCGCCTGAAGCACAAGCTGGAACTGCAGTAGGAACGGAACGCGCCCGGAACCTGAACGGCCAAAACATCGGCCAAAGCGCAGGCCCCGGGCGCGGCTAACCCTTGGAGGCGAGTACCGGAATCGAACCGGTGTACACGGATCTGCAATCCGGCGCATACCGCGCCAGATCAGCACTTCCCGGCCAACACACGCCGGGACATGCTATGAACGGGCCGGGAACGGCCAAGACAGGAGAGCAAGATGGGAGTTGACCGCACCGATTACCTGATGTGGGGCGCGCGCGTACCGGTCGCTGACGTTCGCCGCCAGTATGCCGCCCTTGAACCGGAGATGTGCGGGGGGAAGGACCGCCGCTTTGATTTGGTATACGACGGAATGTCAGGCGAGTATGCCATCGCAGGCCGGATCGTCTGCGCGTCGGATGCCCATGACGGGATCAAGTTCCGGGAGATCACCGGCGCGGACCTCGCGGCCGATCCTGACGTGATCGTGGCGGTGCATGCGGTTTTCCCGCACGCCGGGCCGTTCGCGCTGCTGATGTTCAGCCATTACAGTTGACGCGCCGGACGCCCTGCCCACGGTGCGGCGGTTGCGGTATCGCCCACTGCTGCGATGGCGACACAATGCCCGAGCCGCCTACCCTCCGCCCCAATCCTGGCCCATGATCCAGCGGACATAGAGCACGAGCGCGACGACGACGGCGAGGGCGATCAGGAGCCACGTCATGCGATATCCTCGACGCTCTCTCCGACCATGACGCGAATGAAGCCGGGGTCGGGGAAACTCTCGATGCGGCCGGTCGGGTATGTCACATCGAACTCGGCATCGTAGCGCCCGGTCACGTCGGTATCGCCCGGCTGCCACTGGTAGCCCAGCACGGGCGCGATACCTTCTTCCGGGTCGCCTTCCTCGATTAGCTGCGCCGGGGCGTCCAGCACCGTGGGGCCGCCCGGCAGGCGCATCTGGAAGCGCACGGTGGCGCCCTCAAGGCTGATACCGCCGGCGAGTTGCAGCCGCAGTGCGCGGGCGGTGGTGCCGCGCTTGATGGCGAAGATGAGGCTCATTGGTCCCTCCCAAGGATGGTCACTGTCCGGGGGCCGTCGAGGATGGTCACGGCCAATGTCTCGCCGGGGAAGGCGAAGCGGGGGTATACCTGCCCGGTGAATATGTTCGCCGCAGCGGCCTCAAGCCGGAGCTCGGCAGCGAAGCCGACGAGGCCCTGCGCCTGCCGGGCCGCGCCTGTGTCGGCGTCCCACAACAGCACGACGGGCGCGGCGGGGACGCCCTGAGATTGCCCGAGGATGGCGGCGGCGGTGTCCCACGGCATGATCGCCGGGGCGCCGCCTGTGCGCTGCTCCTGGGTGAGCGCGCCCGGCGCGGCTTGCAGCGACAGCGCGGTGGGCGGCCCCGTCACCGTGTGAAGCTGCGTGATGGCGCCTGCGGGAAGTGCCCACGCGAGCGGTCCGGCCTCGGCCTCGGCGGCTTGCGCCTGCGACAGGGCCGCTGCGGGGGCAAGCAGGGACAGCGCGACGGGATGGCCTTGCACGAGGATGGCGACGATCTGCGAGACCTCGCCAGCAGCGACCAGCAGCGGCATGGCGACGGGCTGCCCCGGCAGCTCCTGAGACTGCCCTGTCTGCGCGGCTGTGGCGGTCAGGGGTATCGCGGCGCCATCGCCCGCCATCCCGTGCGATTGCGACACGGGGGCGGCAGGGATGGTCAACGGCAGCGACAGCGGGTCCGCACCGGGCGTCTGTGACTGCCTGACAGCACCGTCTGCCGCGATGGCTGTCAGCGCCACGGGGTCCGCACCGGGGGATTGCAGTTGCCCGGCCGGGCCGTCTGCCGCGATGGCGGTCAGTGCGACAGGCTCACCGGCGGCTGCGGTTTGCGCTTGCGACAGTGCAGCGGCGACGGCCAGCTTGGCAAACGCGACAGGCTCACCGGCGATGTCGATTGCGTCAGGTTCGGCACTGGATACGGGGCCGACAGAAACCCCTAAGACTGTGCTGCCGTGGTCTGCGGTCCACAGCGGGTCGCCGCTGGGGCTGTAGAGCCGCGTGGTGGTGCCGTCAACACGGACTCCGCCCGTCGCCACCTCGCCTGACGGGCCGACAGAAACCCCTAAGGAATTGCCGCCGTGGTCTGCGGTCCATAGCGGGTCGCCGCTGGGGCTGTAGACTCGCGCGGTGGTGTTGCTAGTGCGAAAGCCAGCTGTCGCCACCTCGCCTGACGGGCCGACAGAAACCCCGAAGACTGTGCTGCCGTGGCCTGCGGTCCATAGCGGGTCGCCGCTGGGGCTGTAGAGCCGCGTGGTGGTGTTGCTAACA
>PUNI01000005.1 GCA_003551745.1 Paracoccaceae bacterium
GGGACAATGAGACCACCTTGGAATATCGCCCCCTCATGGACTAGTTTAGACCCTATGCACGCGACACGGAGGTTGCATGAGCAAAGACCAGCCTATTAGGCTCTAAGTCATCACCCTAGGTGCAGGCGGCCAAGCAGGTCAACACCGTCTTGCTGCAAACCTACTGGCAGATTGGCCGCTACATCGTCGAATTTGAGCAGTCTGGTCAGGAGCGAGCCGAGTATGGCTCACGCTTGTTGAACCAACTCTCAAAAGACCTGAAAATCAATCATGGCAGAGGTTTCAGTCGCTCTAACTTGCAATACATGCGGCTGCTATATCTGCTCTATCCAAATTGCCAAACACTGTCTGGCAAATTAAGTTGGTCGCACTATATCGAGCTACTAGCTATCTCCGATGAGTTGGCCCGTTCCTTCTATGAACAGCAGTGTCTTCAAGAGAACTGGAGCGTCCGAGAACTCAAACGCCAAAAGAACACCGCCCTATTTGAACGGGTCGCCCTCAGCAAGGATCGCGCCGAAATTTTGGCCCTTGCCCAGCAGGGCCAACGCTTCGACACGGCTCAGGACATTGTTAAAGATCCCTACGTCTTTGAATTTCTGGAACTCCCCGAACGCAACTACAAAGAAACCGAACTAGAACAACGCCTAATCGAAAAAATAGAGCAATTTTTGCTAGAACTGGGCAAAGGGTTCGCCTTCATCGGTCAGCAATACCGCATCACCCTCAACAACACCCACTTCTACGTTGACCTGGTGTTTTATCACCGCATCCTCAAATGCTTTGTGCTAATCGACCTCAAAATCCGAGCCGTCAACCACCAGGACATCGGCCAGATGAACCTTTACCTCAACTACTTTCGAGCCGAGGAAAACGTCGAAGACGATAACGAACCTATCGGCATTGTCCTAGCGCGGGACAAGGATGAGATTTTAGTGGAATATGCGACTGGCTCTATTTCCAATCAGCTTTTTGTTTCCCGCTATCAGCTCTATCTGCCTGACAAACAAGCCTTAAAGCAAGAACTACAGCACATTTTGCAAGAGGAGTAGCCCCAGAGCCATGATCGAGCTATACACACGGATTTCACTCAATCGCGACTTCCCCGAATACAACCTCAAACGGGGCGACATCGCCACATTCATTGATACCGTCCCCAACCCAGAAGGTGGCGAAGAAGGCTACATCCTCGAAGTCTTTAATGCCTTGGGCGAATCCATCGATGTCGTCATTGTTCCTCAGTCTGCCGTTGCCGCTTTGCGGGCGGACGAAATCCTGTCCGTGCGTCCCTTAGTTCAGGCTTGATTCCCGCAAGCTGCATATTTATCAAGGCTTCATCACAGCTTCCGTCAGTTCATCACCCTTAAACCGAAAAAATTCTGAGCACCTGGCATTATAAAAAAAGCGATCTACTCCCCTTGGCCTGATGAGCAAGTTCACCACCGAAGACCAGATCGAAGAATATAACCTGGAACTGCTCGACAATCTCGGCTATCGCTACACCCACGGAGCTACCATTGCCCCAGAAGGCAACGACATCAGCAATAACTTCCGGGCCAGCGACAGCAGTGGCACCTACCTCGACATCGAATCCCGCCAAAGCTTCAGCGACGTGCTGCTCAAAGACCGCCTCACTGCCGCCACCAGCCGCATCAACCCCCACATCCCCGCCGCCATCCGCACCCAGGCCCAGCGGGAGCTGCAAAACATCGCCAGCCCCGACCTAATCAGCAACAACGAAACCTTCCACCGCTACCTGACTGAAGGCATCACCGTTGAATATCAGCGCGACGGCGAAACCAAAGGGGAACAGCTCTGGCTGATTGACTGGGACAGCCCCGACAACAACGAATTTCTGGCGGTGAATCAGTTCACCATCATCGAAGACAACCACAACCGCCGCCCCGACGTGATTCTGTTCATCAACGGGCTGCCCCTGGTGGTGATCGAGCTAAAAAACGCCGCCGATGCCAAAGCCGACCTGCACGCGGCCTATAACCAACTCCAAACCTACAAACGCGAGATTCCCAGCCTGTTTACCTACAACGCCCTGCTGGTAATCTCCGATGGCCTCTCTGCCCGCGCCGGTTCCCTGTCTGCCGACTACACCCGCTTCAGCCAGTGGAAGCGCAAGCTGCCCAGCGGCGACATCGACAACGACCCCGACAGCAACGAGCTAGAGATTCTGGCGCAGGGGATGCTCAACAAAGCCACCCTGCTCGACCTCATCCGCCACTTCACCGTGTTCGAGCAGGTCAAAACCGTAGACGCCGCCACCGAAGTCGTTACCCTCACGACCATCAAAAAGCTGGCAGCCTATCACCAGTATTACGCCGTCAACAAAGCCGTCGATAGCGTCCTATCCGCCACCCAGGGCAACCATCGGGGTGGCGTAGTGTGGCACACCCAGGGCAGCGGCAAATCCCTTTCCATGGTGTTCCTCAGCGGCAAACTGGTACTGGCCCTGAATAACCCCACCCTGATTGTCCTAACCGATCGCAACGACCTGGACGACCAGCTGTTTGATACCTTTGCTGGGTGCCGCCAACTGCTGCGCCAAGAACCCCAGCAGGCCGACGATCGCGCCGCCGTGCGGGAGCTGTTAAACGTGGCCTCTGGGGGCATCGTCTTCACCACCGTCCAGAAGTTCGCCCCCGCCGACGGCGAAACCCTGTACCCGCGCATCAGCGATCGCAGCAACATTGTTGTCCTCGCCGACGAAGCCCACCGCAGTCAGTACGGCTTCAAGGCCAAACAGGTCACCCTCAAAGACGAAGACGGGAACGAGACCGGCATCGAAACCCGCTACGGCTTCGCCAAATACATCCGCGACGCCATCCCCAACGCCACCTTCGTCGGCTTCACCGGCACCCCCGTTGAGCAAACCGACAAAAACACCCCCGACATTTTCGGTGACTACATCGACATCTACGACATCGCCCAGGCGGTGAAAGATGGGGCCACCGTGCCCATCTACTACGAAAGCCGCCTGGTGCAGGTAGACCTGGACGAGCCGGGTCGCCAGCTACTGAACGAGCTAGATGACGACCTCAGCCTGGAAGACCTCAGTACTACCCAGCAGGCCAAGGCCAACCAGACCAAAATCGAGGCGATCGTCGGCTCCACCCAGCGACTCCAGACCATCGCCAGGGACATCACGACCCACTTCGAGCAGCGCCAGACCGTGAACCGAGGCAAGGGCATGATTGTCACCCTCAGTCGTCGGGTGGCCGCTAACCTCTACGACCAGATCATTCAGCTCCGCCCCGACTGGCACAGCGACGATTTGAACAGCGGCAAAATCAAGGTGGTCATGACCGCCAGCGCCGCTGATGAAGCCAACCTGGTGAAGCACCACACCACCAAAAAACAGCGCCAGATTCTGGCCCAGCGGCTGAAAGACCCCAACAACGAGCTGGAGCTGGTGATCGTCTGCGATATGTGGCTGACCGGGTTTGACGCCCCCTGTCTCCACACCATGTACATCGACAAACCGATGAAGGGCCACAACCTGATGCAGGCGATCGCCCGGATCAACCGCGTCTACTTCGAGAAACAGGGCGGCCTGATTGTGGACTTTCTTGGCGTGGCCCAGGAGCTAAAAGAAGCCCTCAACTTCTACTCCCAAAGCGGCGGCAAAGGCGACCTCACCCTCGATCAAGAGGTGGCCCTGGGGCTGCTGGCTACCAAGCTCGAAGTGGTCGAAGGCATCATGGCCGGGTTTGACTACGCCCCCTACTTCACCGCCAGCACCGGCGACAAACTCAACCTGCTCAAAGCCGCCACCAACCATGTCGCCGACCCCCAGCGCAAAGATCGCTTCCTCGATGCCGTAGCTGCCCTGGCCAAGATTTATGCCCTGACTGCTCACCATCCCGAGGCGATCGCCCAGGGGGAAAAGATTTCATTCTTCCAGGCCATCCAATCCAGCCTGCGGAAGCTTGAGCCCACCGACGGCAGCCTCAGCAATGTTGAGATCGAAACCGCGATCCGCCAGGTGGTAGACCAGGCCCTGGTGTCCGATACCGTCATCAACATCTTTGATGAGGCGGGTATCAAAGACCCTGATGTCTCCGTCATCTCCGACGAATTTCTCGAAGAAGTCGAAGGCATGGAGCATAAGAACCTGGCCGTGGAACTGCTCAAGAAACTGCTGCGCGACGAAATCAAGGCCCAGCGCCGTACCAACATTGTGCAGAGCCGCAAACTGGCCGAAATGCTAGAAGCGGCCCTCAACCCTTAGCGGGTGACAAGGGGACTCAAAGCTTCAGGGGACAATGCTTTGAGAGAATAGGAAGGACAAAAAATAGGGAGTCCTGAACGGACTCCCCCCAAAAATATGCTTCCCCCATCTTACC
>PUNI01000242.1 GCA_003551745.1 Paracoccaceae bacterium
CTTCTTCGTGAACGCGGGCATCCGCTTTGTCACCGAACTGTGCAAGATGCGCGCCTTCACCGAGCTGTGGGACGAGATCTGCCGCGACCGTTACGGCGTCGAGGACCCGAAATACCGCCGCTTCCGCTATGGCGTGCAGGTGAACTCGCTGGGCCTGACCGAGCAGCAGCCCGAAAACAACGTCTACCGCATCCTGATCGAGATGCTGGCCGTGACGCTCTCGAAGACGGCGCGCGCGCGCGCCGTTCAGCTTCCGGCCTGGAACGAGGCGCTGGGTCTGCCGCGTCCTTGGGACCAGCAGTGGTCGCTGCGGATGCAGCAGATCCTCGCCTACGAGACCGACCTTCTGGAATACGACGATCTCTTCGACGGCAATCCGGCGGTGGAGCGCAAGGTCGCCGCGCTGAAGGAGGGTGCGCGGGCGGAACTCGCGCTGATCGATTCGATGGGCGGCGCCGTGGAGGCGATCGAATACATGAAAGGGCGCCTCGTCGAGGCCAACGCCGAGCGGATCGGACGGATCGAGGACGGGCAGACGGTGGTGGTGGGCGTGAACCGCTTCACCACGACCGAACCCTCGCCGCTGACGACCGGGCCGGACGCGATCATGCTGGCCGATGCGGCGGCCGAGGCCGATCAGGTGGCCCGGCTGCAGTCGTGGCGGGCAGAGCGCGACGAGGCCGCCGTTCAGGCCGCACTGTCCGATCTGCGCCGGGCGGCCGTGGAGGGCGCCAACATCATGCCGGCCTCGATCGCGGCGGCGAAGGCCGGGGCCACCACCGGGGAATGGGGCGGCATGGTGCGCGCCGCCTTCGGCGAATACCGCGCGCCCACCGGGGTCAGCCGCGCACCGTCGAACCGCACGGAGGGGCTCGACGAGATCCGCGCCGCGGTGGACGCCGTCAGCGCCCGTCTGGGCCGGCGGCTGAGCTTTCTCGTGGGCAAGCCGGGGCTCGACGGGCATTCCAACGGCGCCGAACAGATCGCCGCGCGCGCGCGCGATTGCGGCATGGAGATCCATTACGAGGGCATCCGGCTCACGCCCGACGAGATCGTGCGCGCGGCGCGCGAGCAGGGCGCCCATGTGGTGGGCCTGTCGATCCTCTCGGGCAGCCACATGCCGCTGATGGAAGAGCTCATGGAGCGGATGCGCGCCGAGGGTCTGGCCGAGGTGCCGGTGATCGTGGGCGGAATCATCCCCGACGACGATGCCGCGCGGCTGCGCGCGATGGGGGTGGCGGCGGTCTACACGCCGAAGGATTTCGAGATCAACCGGATCATGATGGACATCGTGGGCCTCGTCGAGCAACGCCCGGTGGCCGCGGAATGATGCGCGCCGGTCTCTTCGGTCTTGCCTGAACGCCGCCTAGCGTCAATTCTGAGCGGATGAAGACAAGCGAGCATCGGTCGCGTCGCCGCGCCGTCTTCGGTCTGGCGTTAATTCTGTCGGCCGGTGTCGTGGTTTGGCTGAGCTTCGCCGAACATCTGACGGCGGAGCGCCTGTCCGAACGCCACGGCGCTCTCCTTCTGTGGCGCGATGCGCACGGGCTGCTTGCTGTGGCGCTGTTCTTCGTGGCCACGGCACTGGCCGCACTGGTGTCCCTGCCTGGTATCGCGGTCTTCACCCTGGCCGCCGGGCTGTTGTTCGGATGGCTTTGGGGCACGGTGCTGGTGGCGCTGGCGGCGACGCTGGGCGCGACGGGGCTGTTTCTGCTGGTGCGCGCCGGCCTCGGCACCGGTTTGACCCGGCGGACGGTGGCGCGCATCGAGGCAGGCGAGGCGGGGCGGGTCGCCGCCGCGCTGAAGGCGCACGAGATCAAGACGCTCCTGATCCTGCGCATGGCGCCGGTGGTGCCGTTCTTCCTCGCCAACACCCTGCCCGCCGCGGTCGGTGTGCCCCTGCACCGGTTCGTGCTGACGACCCTGGTCGGCATCCTGCCGGGAACGGCTGCCATCGCGGTGGCCGGCGTCGGCATCGGCGACATGGCGGCAAAAGGGTCCGCCCTGCCCTCGGCCAGCCTGCTGGGTGCGCTCGCGGTCGCGGCAGCGCTCCTGATCCTGTCGGGGATGCTCGCGATGCGGTTGCGGCAGGGCGCGTGAGCGTCGCCCCCGGGCCGTGATCAGAAGGCGATCGTCCACATCAGGATGACGGGCGCGATGAAGAGAACGGCGATCAGGAAATAACGGGAGAACCGTTCGATCCTCTGCAGCCGCTGGTCGTCGTCCAGCGCCTCGCCGAATGCGAAGAGAAAGGCCAGTGCGCTGGCACCCAACTGTTCCGAGGCCTTGAGGTCGCGGTCGCGCACGGTCTCGCGGTTGCGCAGCATCGGCCCGGTCGGCGTCGCATCGGGTTTCGCGCCGGTTTTCGTCGCGCCCGCGGCGGAGCGCTTTTCCTTCTTGGCCGCCATTCGCCGTCCCTCCTTCACGTTGCATCTCCAGATAACTTGCTCGTGGGCCGGCGTCGAGCGTCTGCCGGCGGAGGAGTGCCGGGAAAATCCGGCATTCGACGCATCGCTTTGGGCAACGCCACCGCCGCTCACCCCACGCCGTGGCCGCGCGAGTAGGCCGACGGCATCGGAACGGCGCGTCCGTTCAGCGCGCCGGCGGCGGGCGTCAGGATATCCACCTGCAGCGGGTGGCAGCGGGCGGCATCGCTGGAATGCTCGGCCCCGCAATCGCCGCCCGGGCAGGCCGAAAGCAGGCCGAGCAGATCGATCTCGGCCAGCAGCTCGATGAAATCCCCGGCGCGGGCGGGGCTCGCCTTCATGAAGTACCGGCCGGTGTCCGCGGTGAAGCCGGTGCACATGAAGACGTTGAGCACATCGTGGATGTGCGGTTCGGCCGCGGCCAGCGGGAGCCCGGTTTCCGCCGCAAGCGCCCGGGTCAGGTTGGAATGGCAACAGCGGTGATACTCGCCTCCGGAGAGAAGCCTGTGCGTGTAGGGATCGCAGCGCGTGCCGATGACGTCGTGGACCCGCCCTCCGAAGGAATCGGTGCCGTACCAGTCGAGGCTGTCGTCGGTGACCGTCGCCATGGGCCGCAGATAGGGAAAGCACGACCAGAGCCTGTCGCCGGTGGTCAGATGGGTTCCGTGCAGCGCCCGGGTCTTGCCGGAGAAAAACCGCTCTTCGAGGTTGCCCGCGGCGAACAGGTTGAGATCCCCCACCTGCGCCCCCTCCGGACAGGAGATCCGCAGGAAGCTGCCCGCCGGCACCCTGAAGGCCCTTGCGTCGCGTGGCGGCACGGTCAGGCTCGCCGCGGGGGATGCCGTGGCGCGCGCAGCGCGGTAGAGGGCGAGATCGGGGGCGGGCAGGGCCTCGGTGGGGTAGCAGATCACCGGGACAACGGCGCGGCGGGCCTCGGCATCCGGCGGGGCGGGGTGCGGCATGACGGGCTCCTTTCCCGCGCAGGCTGCACGCTGGCCGGGTCGCAGGCAAGGGGGCGATGCCGGTCTGCCCGCCGGCCGTCGCCGCAGGCCCGCGCCGGGGGTCAGGCGACGAGTTGCTCGGCGCGGCGCAGATCGACGCTGACCAGCTGGCTGACCCCCTGTTCGGCCATGGTGACTCCGAACAGCCGGTCCATCCGGCTCATCGAGATGGCGTTGTGGGTGATGATCAGGAATCGCGTCTCGGTGCGCCGGGTCATCTCGTCGAGCAGGTCGCAGAAACGGGCCACATTGGCGTCGTCGAGCGGCGCGTCGACCTCGTCGAGCACGCAGATCGGCGCCGGATTGGTCAGGAACACGCCGAAGATGAGGGCGAGCGCGGTCAGCGTCTGCTCGCCGCCCGACAGAAGCGAGAGCGTCGAGAGCTTCTTGCCCGGCGGCTGGCACAGGATCTCGAGCCCCGCCTCCAGCGGATCGTCGGACTCCACCAGCGCCAGCCGCGCCTCGCCGCCGCCGAAGAGATGGGTGAAGAGCATGGCGAAATTGGCGTTAACCTGCTCGAAGGCGGTCAGCAGGCGCTCGCGCCCCTCGCGGTTGAGCGCGCCGATGCCGCCACGCAGCTTGGCGATCGCGGCTTCCAGATCGGCCTTTTCGGCGGCCAGAGCGTCATGCTCGGCCTTGACCTCGCGGGCGTCTTCCTCGGCGCGCAGGTTGACCGCACCGAGGGCGTCCCGCTGCCGGCGCAGGCGGGTGACGGCGGTCTCGGCGGTCTCGGCATCGGGAAGCGCATCCGGATCGCCGAGACCGGCGGCAAGCGCCTCCGGAGTGTCCTCCGTTGCCTCGGCGATGGCGGCAGCGGCGCGTGTGACGGCGTCGCGCTCGGCCTCGGCGCGGGCTTCGGCGCGGGCGCGCGCCTCGCGCGCTTCCGAGGCGGCGCGTTCGGCGGCGCGCTCGGCCTCGGCCGC
>PUNI01000135.1 GCA_003551745.1 Paracoccaceae bacterium
AGCTCGCCCACCGAGCGCACCCGGCGGTTGCCCAGATGGTCGATGTCGTCGATCTCGCCCCGGCCGTCGCGCAGTTCCACGAGGGCACCGATACAGGCGATGATGTCTTCCTTGCGCAGCGTGCGCTGAGTGTCGGGCGCATCGAGAGCGAGACGCATGTTCATCTTCACCCGGCCCACCGCCGACAGGTCGTAGCGTTCGGGATCGAAGAAGAGGGTCTCGAACAGCGCGGCCGCGGCGTCATAGGTGGGCGGCTCGCCCGGGCGCATGACGCGATAGATCTCCATCAGCGCCTGCTCGCGATTGTTCACCTTGTCGGCGGCCATGGTGTTGCGCATGTAGGGCCCGACATTCACCCCGTCGATGTCGAGCACGGGGATGTCGGTGACGCCCTGGTCGAGCAGCTCCTTCAGCGTGCCGCCCTTGACCGACCCGTCGCGATCGAGCTCCCAGGTCAGCTCGTCACCGGCCTCGACCCAGATCTCGCCGGTTTCCTCGTTGATGATGTCGCGCGCCACGAAGCGGCCCACGATCTCGTCGAAGGGCACCAGAAGCTCGGTGATGCTGCCCTCGTCGATCCATTTCTTCACCATCCGCGGCGTGGCCTTGTCGCCGGCCTTCAGGATCACCTCGCCGGTCGCCGCATCGACCAGATCCATCGTCGGCCGGGTGCCGCGCACCCGCTCGGGGAAGAAGCGCGTGACCCAGCCCTTCCCCTTCTCGTGGCGGAACGAGACGGTGTCGTAATAGGCATCCATGATGCCTTCCTCGTCCAGCCCCAGCGCATAGAGCAGCGTCGTCACCGGCAGCTTGCGGCGCCGGTCGATGCGGGCATAGACGAGATCCTTGGCGTCGAACTCGAAGTCGAGCCAGGAGCCGCGGTAGGGGATGATCCGGCAGGCGAACAGCAGCTTGCCCGAGGAATGCGTCTTGCCCTTGTCATGGTCGAAGAAGACCCCGGGCGAGCGGTGCATCTGGCTGACCACCACCCGCTCGGTCCCGTTGACGATGAAGGTGCCGTTGCCCGTCATCAGGGGCATGTCGCCCATGTAGACGTCCTGCTCCTTGATGTCCTTCACGCTGCGCGCGCCGGTGTCCTCGTCCACGTCGAACACGATCAGCCGCAGCGTCACCTTCAGCGGCGCGGCATAGGTCATGTCGCGGCTCTGGCACTCCTCGACATCGTATTTCGGCTTCTCGAGCTCGTACTTGACGAACTCCAGCACCGCCTTCTCGTTGAAGTCCTTGATCGGGAAGACCGACTGGAACACGCCCATCAGGCCTTCGCCGTCCTGCGGGGTGTCGCCGTCGCCGGAGTTCAGGAAGAGGTCATAGGAGGATTTCTGAACCTCGATGAGGTTCGGCATCTCCAGCACCTCGCGGATCTTGCCGTAGTTCCTGCGGATGCGCTTCTGGCCAACGAATTCCTGAGACATATGGGGTCACACCTTTCTGTCATCGCGGGCGCCAGGGCCGTCGGGCTCCGGCATGGCGCCGCCTGCGAAACGGGACCGGAGCTCAATACCTGCAGGCCATCCCGCCAGCCTGCGCCCGAGCTCCCGCCTGCCCCGGGACAGGGCTTCACCCGGAAGCCCTGTCCAGAAACAGACGCGGCCGGGTCCGGAACGGTGCCGGACCCAGCCCTCTTGCCGTGGTCGGAGCGCCCGCGCGCCCCGCCCCATCACTTCAGCTCGACCTTGGCGCCGGCCTCTTCGAGCTTCTTCTTGATCTCCTCGGCCTCGGCCTTCGGAGCCTGCTCCTTGACCTTGCCGCCGCCCTCGACGAGATCCTTCGCCTCCTTAAGGCCGAGCCCGGTGATGGCACGAACCTCCTTGATGACGTTGATCTTCTTGTCGCCGGCCTCGAGCAGCACGACGTCGAATTCGGTCTGCTCCTCGGCCGCCTCCGCGCCGGCGTCGCCGCCGCCGGCCGGACCGGCCATCATCACCGCGCCGCCGGCGGCGGGCTCGATGCCGTACTCGTCCTTGAGGATCTGCTTCAGTTCCTGCGCCTCGAGCAGCGTGAGGTTCACGATCTCTTCGGCAAGTTTCTTCAGGTCAGCCATTTCTCTGGTTCCATTCTGACAGGTGTTTCCCGGCGCGGGCGGTCATTGCCGCCTCGACGCCCCGCGATTGCTCAAGCGGCGTGCCGCTCCTCCAGTGTGGAGAGGATGCCGGCGATGTTCGAAGCAGGTGCGCCGATGGCTCCCGCAAGGCACGAAGCCGGTGCGCCGATGCACGCCACGACGGAAGCGATGAGCTCCTCGCGCGACGGCAGCTTCGATACCGACTCGACCCCCTTGGAATCCAGCCCCTGCCCGCCCATCGACCCGCCGAGGATCACGAACTTGTCGTTCTTCTTGGCGAAATCGACCGAGACCTTCGCCGCGGCGACAGGATCCTCGGAATAGGCGAGCACGGTCATGCCCGTCAGGAGGCTGCCGATGCTGGCGCAGGGCTTCCCCTCGAGGGCGATCTTGGCGAGCCTGTTCTTGGCAACGCGCACGGCCCCGCCCGCTTCACGCATCATCGCGCGCAGGACCTGCATCTCGGCAACCGTGAGGCCTTCGTAGCGAGCCACGACGACCACGCCAGAGCTTTCGAAGATCTGGCCGAGTTCCTCGACCACTTTCTCTTTCTGGGCTCTATCCACGTGTTACGCTCCAAGTTTGGGGGTTGCCCCCCGGCTCTTCTCTGCCGCCGGCCGAGGCCGGTGGCGTCGGGTCCGTGACCGGGTCCCGAGGCCAGGATCGCCCGAGGCCCATGCCCCGCAGCAGTTCCGTCTCGTTCCCCATCTCGGGCAGGAAATTAAGCCTTCCGGTGAAGGCACCCGCCGTCTCGGACAGGACGGTCGGACCCGCGGGGCCCTTCCGCCATTCGCCCGGCCGCCGAGGCCGCCGGGGAATCCTTGTCGCGCCCCTGCCGGAGCGCAGGGCGGGGGCTTGCCCCGCCCGACCGGTCAGTTGCCGGTCGCCGAGGCCAGATCGACGTTCACGCCCGGCCCCATGGTCGAGGACACCGAGACCTTCTGCATGTAGGCGCCCTTCGCCCCGGCCGGCTTCGCCTTGGCCACCGCGTCCACGAAGGCGCGGATGTTCTCGACGAGCTTCGCCTCGTCGAACGAGACCTTGCCCACACCGCCATGCACGATCCCGGCCTTCTCGACGCGGAACTGCACCTCGCCGCCCTTGGCGTTCTTCACCGCCTGGGCGACATCCATCGTCACCGTGCCGACCTTCGGGTTCGGCATCAGGTTGCGCGGCCCGAGGATTTTCCCCAGCCGGCCGACGATGGGCATCATGTCGGGCGTGGCGATGCAGCGGTCGAACTCGATCGTGCCGCCCTGGATCGTCTCCATCAGATCCTCGGCCCCCACGACGTCGGCGCCGGCCTCCTTGGCCTCGTCGGCCTTCGGACCGCGGGCGAAGACCGCCACGCGCACCGTCTTGCCGGTGCCGTTGGGCAGGCTCACCACGCCACGGACCATCTGGTCGGCATGACGCGGGTCGACGCCGAGGTTCAGCGCGACCTCGACCGTCTCGTCGAACTTCGCGGTCGCGTTGGCCTTGATCAGACCGACCGCCTCCTCGACCGTCACAGGGCCCTTGCCGGCCGTGGCCGCGCGGGCGGCGCGGGCGCGTTTTCCGTGCTTGGCCATGACTTACCCCTTCACCTCGATGCCCATCGACTTCGCCGAGCCGAGGATGATCTGCATAGCGCCCTCGACGCTGGTGGCGTTGAGGTCGCGCATCTTGCTCTCGGCGATCTCGCGCACCTGCGCGACGGTCACGGTGCCGGCCGTCTCGCGGCCCGGCTTCTCCGCGCCCCGCGCCCGGTTGCGCTTGCCCACGGGCTTCAGACCGGCCGCCTTCTTCAGGAGGAACGACGCCGGCGGCGTCTTGATCTCCATCGCGAAGGACTTGTCCTGGTAATAGGTGATGATCACCGGCAGTGGCGCGCCCTGCTCCATGTCGGCGGTGCGCGCGTTGAAGTCCTTGCAGAACTGCATGATGTTGATGCCCCGCTGACCCAACGCAGGCCCAACGGGCGGCGAGGGGTTGGCCTGCCCCGCCTTCACCTGCAGCTTGAGCTGCCCGACAACTTTCTTGGCCATCCGGCCGTCTCCTCTTGCTTACCCCCGCACCGGACGCGTCCGGGCAGGTTGCGGTTCCGTGGTGCGGCGAGACGGGCGCGCCCGTTCGCCTCCCACGCCTGCACCTCAGGCCCCCTTGGTGACCTGGGCGAATTCCAGCTGGACCGGCGTCGCCCGGCCGAAGATCGACACCATCACCTTCAGCCGGCTGCTGTCCTCGTCCACTTCCTCGACCATGCCCGAGAAGCCCTCGAAG
>PUNI01000246.1 GCA_003551745.1 Paracoccaceae bacterium
TGCGCTTCTGGTCGTCGGCGGGGCTGCCCTCGGGCCGGACGCCGGGGCAGACGATCAGCTTGCCGGCAGCCTCGGGCAGAGCGCGGATCGCGGAGACCTCCTGGGGCGAGGCGATCACCCCGTCGGCGCCGGCGGTGAAGGCCCGCGCGGCACGCTCCGTCACGATCTCGGCGATCTCGCCGGGCCTGACCAGCGCGGCATCGAGATCGGCGCGGTCGTAGGAGGTCAGCACGGTGACGGCCAGGACCTGAAGCCCGCTGCCGCTGGCGCCGGCCTTGGCCGCGGTCACCACCGCCGGATCGCCCTGAACGGTGAGGAAATCGATCCCGAAGCGGGCGAGCCCCCACACCGCCGCCTCGACGGTGGCGGAAATGTCGAAGAGCTTCATGTCGAGGAAGATGCGCTTGCCCTCGTCTTCCTTCAGCTCGCGCGCCAGCGCCAGCCCGCCGCCGGTCAGCATCCCCAGACCGATCTTGTAGAAGGAGACCGCATCGCCCAGCCGGCGGGCCAGCGCGTGCCCCGTCACCGCATCGGGCACGTCGAGGGCGACGATCAGACGGTCGTCCGGCATGGCGGGCCCTCCCCGGGATACGCGCTGCGCGATCCCGGCGGTCTAGGCCCGCGGCTCCGCGAAGGCAAGCCTGTCGGGTCTTGCGGCCCCGGGCGCGGCTGCCCAGATACATTCCGAGGCTTGCACAGGAGCGTGCCGCGAGAGGCGGGCGCCGGATTGCGCAGGCGCTTGAGCGAGGAGAAAGACGAAATGAATATCGAGAAGTTCACCGAGCGCGCCCGCGGGTTCCTGCAGGCGGCGCAGACCATCGCGATGCGCGAAGGCCATCAGAGGCTGGCGCCCGAGCATCTGCTCAAGGCGTTGCTGGACGACGATCAGGGCATGGCCGCGAACCTGATCCGCCGCGCCGGC
Organism: Paracoccaceae bacterium; assembly: GCA_003551745.1. Lineage (GTDB taxonomy): Bacteria > Pseudomonadota > Alphaproteobacteria > Rhodobacterales > Rhodobacteraceae > Rhodobaculum. The sequence goes on from PUNI01000246.1 coordinate 923, forward strand.
GGGGCGCCGGAACAGGTGGCGCAGGCGGTCGATCTGGCGCTGGGGAAGCTGCCGAAGGTGTCGGGCGATGCCGGCCAGGTATATCTGGATCAGGCAACGGCACGGGTGCTGGACGAGGCCGAAAAGCTCGCCCAGAAGGCCGGCGACAGCTTCGTGCCCGTCGAACGGATGCTGATGGCGCTGGCGATGGTGAGATCGCCCGCCAAGGACGCGCTGGACGCCGGCGCGGTGACCGCGCAGGCGCTGAACGCCGCCATCAACGACATCCGCAAGGGCCGCACCGCCGACAGCGCCACCGCCGAGGAGGGTTACGAGGCGCTGAAGAAATATGCCCGCGACCTGACCGAGGCCGCGCGCGAGGGCAGGATCGACCCGATCATCGGCCGCGACGAGGAGATCCGCCGCGCCATGCAGGTGCTGTCGCGCCGCACCAAGAACAACCCGGTGCTGATCGGCGACCCCGGCGTGGGCAAGACCGCCATCGCCGAGGGTCTCGCGCTGCGCATCGTCAACGGCGACGTCCCGGAGAGCCTGCGCAACAAGAAGCTGATGGCCCTCGACATGGGCGCGCTGATCGCTGGCGCGAAATACCGCGGCGAGTTCGAGGAACGGCTGAAGTCGATCCTCTCCGAGGTCACGGCGGCGGCCGGCGAGATCATCCTCTTCATCGACGAGATGCACACGCTGGTTGGGGCGGGGAAATCCGAAGGCGCGATGGACGCCGCCAACCTGATCAAGCCGGCGCTGGCCCGTGGCGAGCTGCACTGCATCGGCGCCACCACGCTGGATGAATACCGCAAGCATGTGGAAAAGGACGCAGCCCTCGCCCGGCGCTTCCAACCGGTCTTCGTGGCCGAGCCTACGGTGGAAGACACGGTCTCGATCCTGCGCGGGATCAAGGAGAAGTACGAGCTTCACCACGGGGTGAAGATCTCCGACTCGGCGCTGGTGGCGGCGGCGACGCTCAGCCACCGCTACATCACCGACCGCTTCCTGCCCGACAAGGCGATCGACCTCGTGGACGAGGCGGCCTCTCGCCTGCGGATGGAGGTGGACAGCAAGCCCGAGGAACTCGACGCGCTCGACCGCGAGATCCTGCAGAAGCAGATCGAGGCCGAGGCGCTGAAGAAGGAAGACGACGCCGCCTCGAAGGACCGGCTGGAGAGGCTGGAGAAGGAGCTGTCGGACCTGCAGGAGAAATCCGCCGAACTGACCGCCAAGTGGCAGGCCGAGCGCGACCGGCTGGCCTCCACCCGCGAGCTGAAGGAGCAGCTCGACCGGGCGCGGGCCGAGCTCGATCAGGCCAAGCGCGAGGGCAACCTCGCGCGGGCTGGGGAGCTCTCCTACGGCATCATCCCCGAGCTGGAGCGCAAGCTGGCCGAAGCCGAGAGCCGCGACGGCGCCGAGATGGTCGCCGAAGCGGTCCGGCCCGAGCAGATCGCCCAGGTCGTGGAGCGCTGGACCGGCGTGCCCACCTCGAAGATGCTGGAGGGCGAACGCGACAAGCTCCTGCGCATGGAGGAGGAGTTGGGCAGGCGGGTGATCGGCCAGCGGCAGGCGGTGGTCGCCGTCTCCAACGCCGTGCGCCGGGCGCGTGCCGGGCTGCAGGACGAGAACCGCCCGCTGGGCTCTTTCCTGTTCCTCGGCCCCACCGGCGTCGGCAAGACCGAGCTCACCAAGGCGCTCGCCGAATACCTCTTCGACGACGACAAGGCGATGGTGCGCATCGACATGTCGGAGTTCATGGAAAAGCACGCGGTCTCCCGCCTCATCGGGGCCCCTCCGGGCTATGTCGGCTATGACGAGGGCGGCGTGCTGACCGAAGCGGTGCGGCGCCGGCCCTATCAGGTGATCCTGTTCGACGAGGTCGAGAAGGCGCATCCGGACGTGTTCAACGTGCTTCTGCAGGTGCTCGACGACGGCGTGCTGACCGACGGCCAGGGCCACCATGTCGACTTCAAGCAGACGCTGATCGTGCTGACCTCCAACCTCGGCAGCCAGGCGCTGAGCCGGCTGCCCGACGGGGGCGATGCGGGGCTCGCCAAGCGCGAGGTGATGGAGGCGGTGCGGGCGCATTTCCGCCCCGAGTTCCTGAACCGGCTTGACGAGACCATCATCTTCGATCGGCTGAGCCGCGCCGACATGGACGGGATCGTGGAAATCCAGCTGCAGCGGCTGGAACAGCGGCTGGCGGCGCGCAAGATCGCGCTGGAGCTCGACGCCGGGGCCAAGACATGGCTCGCCGACGAGGGCTACGACCCCGTCTACGGGGCGCGCCCGCTCAAGCGGGTGATCCAGCGCGCGCTGCAGGATCCGCTCGCCGAGATGATCCTGGCCGGCGACGTGGCCGATGGGGCCACGGTGCGCGTGAGCGCCGGGCCGGACGGGCTGATCATCGGTGACCGCCTGGCCACCTCGCGCCGCGAGCCGCCCGAGGCGGCCGTGCTGCACTGACGCGCGGCGAGGCGACAGCCCGACAAAGGGGGCGGCGCACCGGCGCCGCCCTTCCGCGTCACGGTCACGGCGCCGCAATTGCCCCTCTCATCCGGCTCCGCTAGGTAGGGGAACGTCGCAGACAGGAAAGTGCCGATGACCGTGACCCTCCGCCTTGCTTTCGCCGCCGGTGCGCTCGCCCTGCTCGCCGCCTGCAGCGGCACGCGCGATCTGGACGGGCCGACGGAGCCGATCGGCGATTTCTATTTCGGCCACAACATCGTGGTGGCGGAGAACGCGCAGCAGGGTCCGCTGTCGCGCGAGGCGAGCGCCGAGGAGTGGGAAGAGGCGCTGCGCGCCGAGATGGACCGCCGCTTCCGCCGTTTCGACGGCGACCGGCTCTATCACCTCGCCATCGCCGTGGAGGGCTACATCCTGGCGATGCCCGGCATCCCGGTTGTGGCGGCGCCGAAATCGGCGCTGATCTTCTCGGTCACGGCCTGGGACGACGCCGCGGGCGGCAAGATCAACGAGCGTCCGCACCGGATCACGGTGCTGGAGACCTTCGCCGGGGACAGCCTGGTGGGATCGGGGCTGACCCGGTCGCGCGAGGAGCAGATGCAGGACCTCTCCGAACGCGCCGCGCGCGCCGTCGAGACCTGGCTGCGCGAGAACATCGAGTGGTTCCAGCGCACGCCGCCGGCGGAGGCGGCTGCCGAGACCGCCGATGACTCGGGGGCGTCTGGGAGCGCAGCGGCGCCGTCCTGAGCGGCCGCCGGGCAGCCCTTGATTTTTGCCCGACCAGGGGATAGGGGGCCTCGCGATGTGGAACCGGCCCGCCCACGGGCCTTCAGGAACGGGACGCCGCAAGCCATGGCCAAGGCAAAGTTTGAACGGACGAAACCGCATGTGAACGTTGGCACCATTGGTCATGTCGACCATGGCAAGACGACGCTGACGGCGGCGATCACCAAGTATTTCGGCGAGTTCAA
>PUNI01000431.1 GCA_003551745.1 Paracoccaceae bacterium
CACCGTCGCCAGGTTGTGGGTGACGAACACCAGCGTCAGCGACCGCGCCTGCTGGATCCTGCGCAACAGGCGCAGGATGCCGGCGCTGACCGACGCGTCGAGCATCGAGACAGGCTCGTCGGCGATGATGAGCGACGGCTCAAGGATCAGGGCGCGCGCGATCACCACCCGCTGCTGCTGGCCGCCCGAGAGCATGTGCGGGAATTTCCCGAGGAAGTCCCCTGCAGGTGTCAGGCCTACCTCCTCCAGCGCCGCGGCGATGCGACGGGTCCGCGCCTGCCGGTCGCTGACACCATGGATGCGCAAGGGCTCAGCCACGATGGTGGCGACATCCATGAACGGCGGCAGCGCGCCGTAGGGGTCCTGCTGAACATAGCCGACGCTGGCGCGCAGGCGGCCCAGCGCCGCGGCATCCATGCTGCCGAGCGGCGTTCCGTCGATGGCGATCTCGCCGGAGGTCGGGCGGTCGAGGCCGAGCAGCGTGCGCGCCAGCGTGGACTTGCCGCAGCCGCTCTCGCCGACGATGGCCACGGCCTCGCCATGGGAAAGCGCGAAGGACACGCCGTCCAGCGCCTGCACGGTACCGGCGGGAAGGAACCCCCATTTGCGCAGGGTGAACCAGGTGCGCAGGTCGTGGACGTCCAGCACGGGCGGGGCGGTATCCTTCACGGCGCGTCTCCGTGCAGCCAGCACAGCGCGCGGCGGCCGTCCTCCAGCGCCACATCGGGAGGCGGCCGGTCGCAGGGCGCGAAGCGCTGCGCGCAGCGGGGCGCGAAGCGGCAGCCCGCGGGCGGGTCGATCAGCGGGGGCGGGGTGCCCTCCAGATGCCGGGGCTCGCTGCGGTCGTGCAGGCGGGGGACGCTCGCCATCAGGGCTTGGCCATAGGGATGGGCCGGCGTGCGGAAGAAGTCGCGCGCCGGGCTGCGCTCGACGATCTGGCCCGCGTACATCAGGGCGACGTGATCGGCCAGTTCGCTGGAGGTGCCGACGTCATGGGTGATCAGGACGAAGCTCGTCCCGGTCTCGCGCTTGATGCGCTTGAGCACGTTCATGATGCTGGCCTGGGTGAGCAGGTCGAGCGCCGAGGTGGGCTCGTCGAGGATCACCAGTTCCGGTCCGGTGATGAGCGCCATGGCGAGAACTACGCGCTGGCGCATCCCGCCGGAGAGTTCGAACGGGTAACGATCCATGAAGTCGGCCGAGACGCCCACCCGGGTGAGGGCCTGCGCGGCCTTTTCGGCCGCGACCGTGCGGCTGTGGCCGGCGTGGACCATCAGCGGTTCGGCCACCTGCTCGCCCACCCGCACCACCGGGTTGAGCGCGTTCATGGCCGCCTGCATGACGATGGCCATGCGCGACCAGCGAACCTCGCGCCGGAACCGCTCATCGGGCAGCGCCATGATGTCGGCGCCGTCGAGCAGCACGCGACCCGAATACTGCGCGACGTTGCGCGGCAGGAGGCGCAGAAGCGCGCGCGACAGCGAGGTCTTGCCGCAGCCGCTCTCCCCCAGAAGCACCAACGCCTCGCCGCGCCTGAGTTCGAAGGACACGCCGTCGAGCGCCTTCAGCACCCCCGCCTCGGTGCGGTAGTGCAAGCGCAGATCCTCGACGGCGAGCAGCGGCGCGGCCATGGTCAGGCCGACCGCAGTCGGGGATTGAAGATGCGGTCGAGCGCGAAGCCGAAGAGCGCGAAGCCAAGCCCGGTGAGCATCAACAGCGCCGCCGGCGCCACCACCCAGTAGTAGAAGCCGTTGAAGAGCGCCCCCTGCGTCTGCGCGTCGTTGAGGATCTTGCCCCAGGTCGGCAGCACCGGATCGCCGAGACCGAGCACGGCGAGCGAGGCCTCGAGGAACACATAGGTGGGGATCAGCGTCACGAAGGCGGGTATCAGCACCGGCAGGATGCGCGGGATCATGTAGCGCAGCACGATCCGCATGTTCGAGGCGCCATAGGCGCGGGCGGCCTCGATATAGGGCGCGTTGCGGAGGGGCAGCAGCATCGCGCGATACATCTTGATCGAGGCGCTGAAGATCCCCAGCGCGATCACCACCCCCAGCATCAGCCAGATACTGGTGGAATAGAGCGTGCCCACCATCACCAGCACCGGCAGGATGGGCAGGATCATCGTCACCTCGGTCAGCCGCTGGATCGTGGCGTCCACCAGCCCGCCGAACCAGACCCCGGCGGCGGCGATCACCAGCGTGGTGACCGTGGTGCCCACCGCGGCGAGGATGCCGAAGGCCAGCGCCACCGGCGTGCCCCAAAGCAGCGCCAGCATCAGGTCGCGGCGCAGATGGTCGGTGCCGGCGAGGCCGTGGACGCGTCCGAAGGCGACGAGATCGGCCTGCAGCTCCGCGGCCTCGTCGAAGAGCACCGCATCGAGCGTCAGCCGGTAGGTACCCGGCAGCACCTCGGGCCGGCCCGTCTGGGCCTCGGCGGCGAAGAGGGCGACATGGGGCACCTGCCCGAGCCTTCCCTCTAGCGCGCGATCCTGCGAGATCGCGATCCGGTCCTCGCCGGCGACGCGATAGGCGCCGAGGCGAATATCGGTGCCGTCGGGGCGCTGCCAGCTGGCCTCGACGAAGGCCGGGCGGTCGGTACCCAGCACGCTGAGCAGAAGTGTCATCTCGCTGGGGAAGTCGTCATAGGTGAAATCAAAGGTCAGCGGAATGCGCATCTGCCGGCCGCCCTCGAAGCCCGCGCTCTCGACGTCCGCCTCCGCGCTGGAGACGGTCAGCGTCGGTGGCGCGTTGCCGCCGAAGAGGCGGTTGGTCCAGACCGGGCTCGCATTGGCCGGGTTCATCCGCCATTGCTCGCCCCCGCGCCAGTCGGCCGTCGCCTGGGAATAGGGGATCGCCACGACGGTGTAGAGCGCCACCGCCACCAGAAACAGGATTATGGCAAGGCCCGCGACCGCCGAGGGGTAGCGGCGGATGCGCGCGATCGGGCCGCGCGCGCTCATCGCCCGCCTCCGGCCGGCCCCAGCCGCACCCGCGGATCAAGGAGCGCATAGAGGAAATCCAGCAGGAACACGGTCAGCGCCAGCAGATAGGCAAAGATCACCACGCCGCCGATGATCACCGGCGTGTCGCGAAAGCCGATGGCCTGGAAAAGAAGCGAGCCCAGCCCGGGCCAGTTGAACACCTGTTCGAGGATGATCGCCCCGCTCCACAGCCCGATCAGCATCAGAAGGAAGCTGGTGATGATCGGCGGCAGGGTCGGGCGCAGGATGTAGCGACGCTCGATCGTCCGGTCGGGCAGGCCCTTGGCGCGGGCCATCTCGACATAGTCCTCGCTGGAATGGATCAGGAAGAAGGTGCGCCAGGAATAGATCGACACGAAGATCGAGGAGATGAAGATCGCCAGCACCGGCAGCACCATGTGCCCCAGCACGCTGAGCGCGTAGGCCAGCGGGTTCTCGGGCGGCGGCACCGTCACCATGCCGCCCGACGGCGCGATCGGGACGACGAAGCCGAAGACCAGGATCAGGAAGATGCCGTAGAACCAGCCGGGCGCGGCCGAGGTGGGCGCCAGCGCCACCACCGTCCGGTCCACCGCGCTGCCGTAGCGCCGCGAGAGCGTCAGCGCGATCACGACCGAGACGACGAAGACCAGCACATTGGCCGTTCCGAAGAGCAGGAGTGTCGCCGGCAGGCGCTCGACGATGATGGCCGAGACCTGCCGCGAGCCCTGGTCGCTGGTCATCTGCTCGGCCCGGCCGAGATCCAGCAGCATCGCCCGGCGCAGGTAGTCGAGGCTGCGCAGGACGAAGGGCTGGTCGAGCCGCAGTCGCTCGACCTCCAGCGCCACCTGCTGATCGATCAGCGCCGCGCGCTCGGCCGGCGCCACGCCCGGATCGCCGCGGACCGCCTCGCTGACATCGGCGCGGATCTGGATCAGGCGCAGCTCGTCGACCTGACCACCCATGTTGGCCACAACGATGGCGAGGTAGACCCCCACCATCACCGTGATCAGCAGCGCAAGCAGACGTCGGACGACGAAGAGGCCGAAGCCGAGCGCTTCGCGCAGCCGTCGGTCCATGCTTCGCGGGGGCGGCTGGGAGACCGTGGCCATGCCTAGCGCCAGGCCGCAGCGCCCGCGGGCACCGTCGCGAAGGGTTGGCTTGCGAAGACCGGCATCGCCACGTCGCGCGCGGTGAACACCACCTCGAGGCTGTTGGGGCCCAGGCCGAGGGCCTGCACCTCGGCCGCAGTCAGGCCGACCTCCCACCGCCCCGCGCCGAGGCTGATCGGCTCGCCCGAATACGCGCACGTGTGGTTCTGATCCTCCCACAACAGGTAGCG
>PUNI01000058.1 GCA_003551745.1 Paracoccaceae bacterium
ATCGGCGCGGTGCAGGCTCAGCCGCCGGCGTCGCGCGACCGGTCCGCCGGGGCGTCGGCCTCCGCAGCGTCCTCGGCCGGTGCAGGCGCGTCCGCAGCCGCGGCGGTCCCGGCCTCGGCCGGTGCCGGCTCGGGCGCCGGCAGCTCGCCCCAGACCGGCGGGGTCTGCCCCAGCAGCATGCGCAGGATCAGAACCAGCTCCTCGCGCAGGGCCTTGCGCGGCGTCACCCGGTCGAGCATGCCGTGATCCAGCAGGTATTCGGCGCGCTGGAAGCCGTCGGGCAGCGTCTCGCGGATGGTCTGCTCGATCACCCGTGGGCCCGCGAAGCAGATCAGCGCGCCCGGCTCGGCGATCTGCACATCGCCCAGCATCGCGTAAGAGGCGGTGACCCCGCCGGTGGTCGGATGGGTCAGCACCACGAGATAGGGCAGTCCCGCCTCCTTCAGCATCTGCACCGCCACCGTGGTGCGCGGCATCTGCATCAGGCTCAGGATCCCCTCCTGCATACGTGCACCGCCGGCCGCGGCGAACAGAACCAACGGGCGGCGCAGCTCGACGGCGCGTTCGCAGGCCGCGATCACCGCATTGCCCACATGCATGCCCATGGAGCCACCCATGAAGGCAAAATCCTGCGCCGCCACCACCACCGGCGTGCGGCAGATCTCGCCCTCGACGACCAGCATCGCCTCCTTCTCGCCGGTCGCCTTCTGGGCGGCCTTCATCCGCTCCGGGTATTTCTTCTGGTCGCGGAACTGCAGCGGATCGGCCAGCGGCTCGGGCACCGGCACCTCGGCATAGACCCCGTTGTCGAAGAGCTGCGCGAAACGCTCGCGCGGGCCGATCGCCATATGAAAGCCGCAGGCGGTGCAGACCTGCAGGTTGTCGCTCAGCTCCCGGTGGAACAGCATGGTGCCGCAGTCGGGGCATTTCACCCACAGGTTCTCGGGCATCTCGCGGCGGGAGAACAGCGAGTTGATGGTCGGGCGGACGTAGTTGGTGATCCAGTTCATCGCATCCTCCGGCCGCCCGCGGCGGCCCGGCAGCGCCACGCCCCGCCGTCGCGCGGGAGATAGGCGAGCGCGCGCGACAATGCAATCAGCGCCGCCGCAGCGCCAGCCGGCACAGGCCCCAGATGACCGCCAGCAGAACCACATCGGCCAGAAGCAGCCCGCGCATCGTCTCGGCATCATCCGCCGCGAAGGGGGTGGTGTAGAGCGCCAGACCCGACAGCGCACCCTGCGGGGCCACCACGGTCAGCGCGAAGATGTTGTTGGCGAAATGCAGCCCCCAGGCCAGGCCCAAGGTGCCGGACCGCGCGGTCAGGTCGGCCGCGATCAGGCCGAAGACCCCGGTCACCCCGACCACGACCCATGTGTTCGGCCCCATCACGGTGGGCTCGTAGTGCAGAAGCCCGAAGGCAAGGCTGGGCAGCACCATCCAGATCCAGGGCGAGGCGAAGCGGGCGGCGAGCTGCTGCTGCAGATAGCCGCGAAACACCAGCTCCTCGGCACCGGTCTGCACCACGAGGCCCACCAGCGCCAGCGGCAGCAAGAGCAGCCACAGGCGCGGATCGAGGTTGGGCTCGAGGTCGAGCTGCCCCTGGGCAAGCAGGAAGGCCGCCGCCTGGATCGCTCCGATAAGCGCGGCGCCATAGACGAAATGCCTGAGCGCCGTCGGCGCATGGCCGATCAGGGTCGCGAAACTGCGCCGGTGCAGCAGCCGCACCGCCAGCCAGCTGCCGAGGATCAGCCCCGAGAAGGCGAAGAGCAGAACCAGAAGCACGCCCGGTGTCTGGCCGATTGCCTCCTCGCCGGCCGCCGGAGACACGCCGCTTGCGCGCATCAGCACCAACACCAGAAGCGCCGAGAACGCGAAGTTGACCGTCACGATCAGCACGATGCCGAGGCCAAGCCGCCACAGCTCGGGATGGCGGCGGGCGGGCGCGACGTAAGCCTCGAAGGGGGCGGGATACGGGGCGGCCATATCGCCGATGTGACCCAAGCCGGCGGCCACGGCAACCGCAGACTGCGCACGTTCGCGCCATGCTGCCGCCCTGCGTCCCGCGTCCCGCCGCCGGCCGCCCGGCCTTGCGCTGCTGCGGCCAGACGCTAGGCTCGCGCCGCCAGCAGGAGAGACCACGATGCCGCTGACCTTCGCCGCCGCCGATGCAACCGCGGTGCCCCTCCATGCGGTCTGCCCGCAGACGCTCGCTGGCTGGCTTGACGGGCGCCCGGCGGCCGACCGCGGCTGGATCGAGGCGCAGGGGTTTCGCGCCGAGCCGGGCGAGGTGGCGCTGCTCTCCGATCCGGCGGGCGGGATCGCGGCGGCGGTGCTGGGCTGCGGCAGCCCGGCGGCCCGGGCGCGACGCCGCTTCGCGCTCGCCGCGGCTGCGACGAAACTGCCGGCCCGGACCTATCGCCTGACCCTGGATCCGGACGGCGCCGCGCTCTCGGCCGAGGAGGTCGCGGAAGCGGCGCTTGGCTGGCTTCTGTCCGGCTATGCCTTCCGGCGCTATCGCGCGGCGCCCGAGCGCGCGGTCGCCCGCCTCCAGGCCCCGGCCGGCATCGACGCTGCCCGCCTGGAGGCGATCGCGGCCGCCGAGGCGCTGACGCGCGATCTGATCAACACGCCGGCCAACGACCTCGGTCCTGCCGAACTCCAGGCCGCCACCGAGCTTCTGGCCGAGGAGTTCGGTGCCACGGTGACGGCGGTGGTGGGCGAGGAGCTGCTGTCGGCCAACCTGCCGCTCATCCATACCGTCGGGGCAGGTTCCGCCCGGCGGCCGCGGCTGGTCGACCTGCGCTGGGGCGAGGCCGGGCCACGGCTGACGCTCGTGGGCAAGGGGGTGGTGTTCGACACCGGCGGCCTCAACCTGAAGCCCGGCAATTCGATGGCGCTGATGAAGAAGGACATGGGCGGAGCGGCCACCGCGCTGGGGCTGGCGCGGATGATCATGGCCGCGGGCTGGCCGGTGCGGCTGCGCCTGCTGCTGCCGGTGGCCGAGAACGCCGTGTCGGGCACCGCCTTCCGGCCCGGCGACATCCTGAAAAGCCGCAAGGGGCTGACGGTAGAGATCAACAACACCGATGCCGAGGGCCGGCTGATCCTCGCCGACGCGCTGGCGCTGGCAGATGCCGAGGCGCCCGACGCGCTGATCTCCTTCGCCACGCTGACCGGCGCGGCGCGGGTGGCGCTGGGGCCGGATCTGGCGCCCGTCTTCACCGATGACGACGCGCTGGCCGCGGCACTGGCCGACGCCGGCGCGCGGGTGCGCGATCCGGTCTGGCGGATGCCGTTCTGGGCGCCCTACGAGAGCCTGATCGAGCCCGGGATCGCCGATCTCGACAACGCGCCGGCGGGCGGCATGGGCGGGGCGATCACAGCGGCCCTGTTCCTGCGCCGCTTCGTGAGCGAGGCGGGGCGCTTTGCCCATCTCGACATCTATGGCTGGCAGCCCAAGGACGCCCCCGCCCGCCCCCGCGGTGGCGTCGGCCAGGGCGCCCGGGCAGCCTTCGAGGCGCTGCCGCAGGTGCTGGGTCTGCCATGACCGCCGCCGATCCGCGGCTGACGCCATCGAACGGACGCAGCGCCCATGTCTCGCTGCGGGGCCGGGTGCAGGCCGAGTGCTTCACCGAGGGCACGCCCTGCCGCATTGCCCAGCCGCTCGCCGACCTCTGCACCGCGCCGGCCGGCCCGCGCACGCGGCAGCTTCTCATGGGCGCCGCCTTCACCCGGCTGGAGGCGCGCGACGGCTGGGCCTTCGGTTTCGCCGGCCGCGACGGCTATGTGGGCTGGCTCTGCGCAGACGCTCTGGAGCCGTGGGCGGACCCCACCCACCGTGTCGCGGTGGCGGCGACGCATCTCTATCCCGCGGCCGATCTCAAGGCGCGCGAGACCGCGCGGCTGAGCCTCGGCGCCCTGCTCACGGTCACCGGCCGGCAGGGAGCCTTCGCGCAGACCGACCGCGGCTTCGTGCCCGCCTGTCATCTCCGCGCACTGGACGATGCCGAACGCGACCCGGTCGCCGTGGCCGAACGGCTGATCGGCACTCCCTATCTCTGGGGCGGGAACAGCCGCGACGGGATCGACTGCTCCGGGCTCGTCCAGATCGCGCTCCACGCCTGCGGCCGCGACTGCCCCGGCGACAGCGACCTGCAGGCACGCGCCCTCGGCACGGCCCTGCCGGAGGGCGCATCGCTGCGCCGCGGGGATCTCGTCTTCTGGCCCGGCCATGTCGGCTGGATGATGGACGAGGCGCGGCTCCTTCACGCCAATGCCCATAACATGGCGGTCGCCGTCGAGC
>PUNI01000485.1 GCA_003551745.1 Paracoccaceae bacterium
GGCGAGATGGGCCGCCTCCGCGGGCTCGAGGAGCGACGGGGCGTGGCCGGCGCCGGTGAAGAGCGCCGCCGGGTCCTCGCCGCCGGCCCGCAGCGCGCCCAGAATCAGGCCGCGGCCGGTCCCGGCGCCGCCGAGCGCCGCGAAGGAGCGCCGGCAGCGCAGGGCCGAGAACACCAGATCGCGCACCGCGGCCCGGTCGCCCGATCCGGCATAGCGCGCCCCGCGCGCCCAATGCAGCAGCGCCTTCTCGGCCGGCACCCCACCGAGCCAGGCGTCGAGCACTCCGATGGCCGCAGAGACCCGGGCTGCAGGGGTCAAGACGCGCGGCCGCCCCGCACGGCGGACGCAGCGTGCGCGACAAAAAGTTGCGCAGATTGATCGAGGTCAAGTCGCATTTCCGCTGCCGCATTACTGTGCCCGGCATGCTCCGTCCAGAGCGGGGCGCGCCCCTTGCCGGAGGTCATCATGCGCCTGACCACGCGAACCGATCTCGCCCTGCGCACGCTGATGTTCTGTGCGCTGAACCCCAGCCGCATCGTGCGCAAGCATGAGGTCGCCGAGCGCTGCAACGTCTCGGAAAACCATCTCGCGCAGGTGATAAACGGCCTCGCGCGCAAAGGCTTCGTCACCACGATCCGCGGCCGCAACGGCGGGCTGACGCTCGCGCGGCCCATGCAGGAGATCGGCGTCGGTGCCGTGGCGCGGGCCTTCGAAGGCGGCGTGCCGGTGGCGCAGTGCTTCGCCGCCTCGCGCGCGGCCTGCCCGCTCGCCCCGTCCTGCCGGCTGCGCGACGCGCTCGCCCGCGCGGTCGCGGCCTTTTACGCGTCGCTCGATGCGCTGACCATCAGCGATCTGGTCTCCTGCAACGACGGTCTACAGCAGTTGCTGGAGATGCCCGAGCCGATGGGGATGCGCTGCGCCCACGCGAGCTGAGGCTCAGCGCGAAAGCACCAGCCGGTCGCTTTCGATCTCGATGCGGTCGAAGCGCGAGAGATAGCTCATCCCCAGGAGCGAGATGTCGAGTTCGCCGGCCGTGACCCAGGCATCGACATCGCGATCGCGGAACTCGCCGAACACGACCTCGTCAAGGCTGACACGGGCGGTCTCCACCGTTCCGTTGGCGGTGCGCGCGAGGCCCGTGAAGGCGAGCCGGTCGACGTCGATCCCGATCTGCTCGGCGTCGGCGCGCGCCAGCACCACGCCGGTGGCGCCGGTGTCCACGATGAAGCGCACCGGCGTGCCCTGCACCTCCAGCGTCGCGAAATAATGCCCGCTGGGATGGCGCGGCAGGTCGATACGGCCCTCGCCGAAGCTGACGGCCTGCGTCGGAACGATCCGGTCGGACATGTCCTGCCAGAGCAGGACGCCGACGATCACGCCAAGGAAGATCAGCCCCCAGAGCAGGGCATTGCGAAGCATCGTGCCGAGGTCGCGCCGGTTGGCCACCAGCAGATAGGTCAGCAACACGCTGCCCAACAAGACCAGATAGACCAGCCGGCCGATTTCGAGATCGCTCATGCACCCTGCCTCCTGCCCTGTTCATATGGGGTCCGCGCCGGTCCGATGCCAGCACGCCCCGCCCGCCGCTCAGCTGCCGAGAAGGCCGAGCGTGCGCGCCCCGTCCAGCACGAACTGCACCGACAGCGCGGCCAGCAGGAGGCCGAGGAGCCGCGTGACCACCACCGTGCCGATCCGCCCCAGCGCGCGCTCGATGAGCCCGGCGGCGAGGAACATCACGAAGACCAGCGCCACCACCACGACCATCACGAGATGCACCGCCGCAATGCCCAGCCAGTCGCCCTGCGCCTGCCCGGTGAGCAGGATCATCGAGGCCATCGCCCCCGGCCCGGCGATCAGGGGCATCGCCAGCGGGAACACCGACGGGTCGGCCGACGGGTCTTCCGCGCTGCCGGCCGAGCCCTCGCGCCGGCGCGTGCGGCGCTCGAAGAGCATGTCGAGGGCGGTCAGGAACAGCAGGATCCCGCCGGCGATCTGGAAGGCCGGCATCGAGATGCCGATGAAGCCGAGGATCTCCTCGCCGAAGAGCCCGAAAGCGGCCAGCAGCAGCACGGAGATCACGCAGGCGCGCAGCGCGATGGCCCGACGCAGGCGCGGCGCGGCCCCCTGGGTGAGCGCCACGAAGATCGGCGCCAGACCGATAGGATCGATGACAACGAAGAGCGTCACGAAGGCGGCGATCAGGAACCCGGTGTCCAATGCCGCCCCCTCAGCCGCGTGCGGCGGACTCCAGCCGCTCCTGTGCTGCGAGCCAGAGCGCCTCGGCGCGGTCCATCCCTTCGAGCACCTCGGCGTATTTCCTCTGCCAGACGGCCGCCTCGCCGGCCTTGCCGGGCGCATAGAGCTCGGGGTCGGCCAGCCGCCGGGCGAGCTTGTCGCGCATCTCGGCCAGCTTGTCGAGGCGCGCCTCGCAGCGGCGGACCTCGGCGCGCAGGTCGGGCAGCTGCGCACGCGCGGCGACGTGCGCGGCCGGCCTGGGTGAAGGCTTGCGCGGCGGTTCGGCGGCCCCGTTGCCTGCTGCGCCGTCCGCCGACAGCAGATGCCGGCGGTAATCCTCGAGATCGCCGTCATAGGGGGCGACGTGCCCACCGGAGACCAGCCACAGCCGGTCGGCCACCAGCCCGAGCAGATGCATGTCGTGGCTGACGAGGATCACCGCGCCGGCATAGTCCGTCAGCGCCTCGACCAGCGCCTCGCGGCTTTCGATGTCAAGATGGTTGGTGGGCTCGTCGAGGATCAGCAGATGCGGCGCGTCGAGCGTCGCCAGCAGGAGCGACAGCCGCGCCTTCTGGCCGCCGGACAGCTGCGCGACCGGCGTCTCGGCCTGATCGGCCATCAACCCGAAGCCGGCCATCCGCGCCCGCAGCTTCGCCTGCCCCTCGCCGGGCCGGGCCCGCTGCAGATGCTGGAGCGGGCTCTCGTCAAGCTCGAGTTCGTCCACCTGATGCTGCGCGAAGTAGCCCACTCGCAGCTTCGCCGCGCGGGTGATCTGCCCCGATTGCGCTGCAAGCTTGCCCGCAAGCAGCTTGGCCAGCGTCGACTTGCCCTCGCCGTTGCGGCCCAGAAGCGCGATGCGGTCGTCCTGGTCGATGCGCAGCGACAGCCGGCGCAGCACCGGCGGGCCGCCATAGCCCACCGCCACGCCCTCCAGCGAGACGATTGGCGGCGACAGGCCCTCGGGAGCGGGAAAGGTGAACACCGTGCGCGCGGCCTCTTCCGGCGCGGTGATCGGCTCCATCTTCTCCAAAATCTTCAACCGGCTCTGCGCCTGCACGGCCTTGCTGGCCTTGGCGCGGAAGCGGTCGACGAATTTCTGCAGATGCGCCCGCCGCGCGGCCTGCTTCTTCGCCTCGGCCGCCTGCAGGGCGCGCTTCTCGGCCCGCGCCCGGGCGAAGGCATCGTAGCCACCGGCATAGAGCACCAGCCGGCGGTCCTCCAGATGTAGAATGTGGTCGACGGCGCGGTTCAGCAACCCGCGGTCGTGGCTGATGACGATGACCGTGTGCGGATAGCGCGCGAGATAGGCCTCTAGCCAGAGCGCGCCCTCGAGATCGAGATAGTTGGTCGGCTCGTCCAGCAGCAGAAGATCGGGCTGGGCGAAGAGCACCCCGGCAAGAGCCACCCGCATCCGCCAGCCGCCGGAGAAGTCGGCGCAGGGACGGGCCTGTGCTTCCATGTCGAAGCCGAGCCCGCGCAGGATCGCGCTGGCCCGCGCCTCGGCCGACCAGGCATCGATGTCGGCAAGCCGCGTCTGCACCTCGGCGATGCGATGGGCCTCGTCGGTGCGTTCAGCCTCGGCCAGGAGCGCGGCGCGCTCTGCATCGGCCGCCAGCACCGTCTCGATCAGCGGCTGCGGCCCCGCCGGCGCCTCCTGCGCGACGCCGCCGATCGCCGCGCGCGGCGGCAGGCTGATCTGGCCGGCCTCGGGCACAAGCTCGCCCCGGATCAGCCGGAACAGCGTGGTCTTGCCGGCACCGTTGCGTCCGACGAGACCGACCTTGTGCCCGGCCGGGATCATGGCGCTGGCGCCCTGAAGGAGCGGCCGGCCGGCCACCGAGAAGCTGAGGTCCGAGATCACGAGCATCGCCCTGCCTGATGCCCGAGCCCTCGCATCGCGTCAACGCCACGGCGCGGGAGGCCGGGGCGCCGGGGTCACGTCATTTCTTCATGTTGGCCATGACGCTGCCGACGATCGCGCTGAGCGTACCGCCCCCGGCAAGGCCGCCGGCCGCGCTGCCCACCAGCGTCCCGAGGTCGAGGCCCTCTCCGCCGCCCAGAGCGCC
>PUNI01000521.1 GCA_003551745.1 Paracoccaceae bacterium
CCAGTTCCGGTCCAGATAGGCGTCGAGATAGGCGTCGGAGAAGGCGCGCATGGACAGCCTGACCTCGTCGACATGGCGCCAGAGCGCGGTACCGTCCTGGCAGACCACCGCGGCACAGCACAGCCGGTGCCGCATCCCGCGCAATCGCTCCAGCTGCGCGCGGGCCGACTGGCTTGTCTCAGGCTTGCTGAAGATCTCCCCGTCGACATCGAGAATCTGGTCGGAGCCGATCACGAGGGCCTCCGGCATTCGCCGCGAGATCTTCAGCGCCTTCTGTTCCGCCAGACAGTCGGCAACGTCTCTCGGGCGCGCGCCTTCTGCGGTAAGACCAGCACGCAGGGCAGCTTCGTCGATGCGGGCGGGCATCACCTCGAAGGCGAGGCCGGCGTTGCGCAGAAGCGCGCCCCGGGCGGGAGACGCGGAGGCAAGGAGAAGGGGTGGCATGGGCGACTCACGTGAAGGATCATGGGGAATGCTGGGGACAAATGTTGGCAATACCCGCAGTGGCCGGGTCAGGTCTCCAGCATGGGGATATCACAGGCGAGACATCCCGTGAACGGGAGCGATTGCCCACCTGTGCATCGGTGCAGAGCGTCGGGACGGGGAAACATGCTCGCGTGTACGATCTGTACCGATCTGTCCACATGCCGGCTTGTCTGGATCCGCACAAAACACTGAATTATAATGATTCCTATCGATACTGGTCATATCGTGCTGATGGCAGATCCAGTTTTCCACAGAGTGTTGAACTGTGGATGACCCAACGTAAGGCAGGGGATGCGCTGGCTGTCCACACCGCATCAAACACCGCATTCTCTTTTTCTCTATCCTTGGATATTGGGGGCGACGGAGGACACGGAAGGACCCACGATGGTTTGGCTGGCAGGTGCCTATCTCTGGATCAAGGCCTTCCATGTGATGGCGGTGATCGCATGGATGGCGGGGCTCTTCTATCTGCCGCGTCTCTACGTCTATCACGTGGAGCAGGTGGGCAGCGGCAACGCCACCGACACGCTCTTCCAGACCATGGAGGAGAAGCTGCTTCGCATCATCATGAACCCAGCCATGATCGCGGCCTGGGTTCTGGGGATCCTGCTGGTACTGGTTCCCGGCGTGGTCTACTGGGGCGCGATCTGGCCCTGGACGAAGCTCGCGGCGCTGATTGCGATGACGTGGTTTCACATGTGGCTGGCGGCCCGGCGCAAGGATTTCGTGGCCGGGCGCAACCGGCTGAGCGGCCGGCAGTACCGGATGATGAACGAAGTCCCCACGGTTCTGATGGTGATCATCGTCCTGTCGGTGTTCCTCAAGTTCTGAAGCGTTGACTCGTGGCGGGTCGGGGTGTAGCGAAATCGCGCGCTCCGTCCGGAAGGCGCCTTTTCCGAATGCCCTGCGATCCCGGCCGGCCCGTGCCGGTCTCGCCCCGTCAGGATTCCCACCATGACCCCAAACAGTCTCAATCTCGCGGATCTCAAGCGTCAGAGTCCGGCGGCGCTGCTGTCGATGGCCGAGGATCTGGAGATCGAGAACGCATCGTCCATGCGCAAGGGCGAGATGATGTTCTCGATCCTGAAGGAGCGCGCCGAAGAGGGATGGGAGATCGCTGGCGATGGCGTGCTGGAGGTTCTCCAGGACGGGTTCGGCTTCCTGCGCTCGCCGGAGGCGAACTACCTGCCCGGGCCGGACGACATCTATGTCTCCCCAGACACCATCCGGCAGTTCGCCCTGCGCACCGGCGACACCATCGAGGGCGTGATCGCGGCGCCGGGCGAGAACGAGCGTTACTTTGCCATGGTGGCGGTGAAGAGGATAAATTTCGACGAACCCGAGCGGGCTCGTCACAAGGTGCATTTCGACAATCTCACGCCGCTCTATCCGGATCAGCGGCTGACGATGGAGACCGACGATCCCACGACAAAGGACCGCTCGGCCCGGATCATCGACATC
Organism: Paracoccaceae bacterium; assembly: GCA_003551745.1. GTDB lineage: Bacteria > Pseudomonadota > Alphaproteobacteria > Rhodobacterales > Rhodobacteraceae > Rhodobaculum. The sequence goes on from PUNI01000521.1 coordinate 1,948, forward strand.
GTCTCGCCGCTGGGCAAGGGCCAGCGAGCGCTGATCGTGGCACCTCCGCGGACCGGGAAAACCGTTCTGCTTCAGAACATTGCCCACTCGATCGAGAAGAACCACCCGGAGTGCTATCTGATCGTCCTACTGATCGACGAGCGCCCCGAGGAGGTCACCGACATGCAGCGCAACGTGAAGGGCGAGGTGGTGTCTTCGACCTTCGACGAGCCGGCGACGCGGCATGTGGCGGTCTCGGAGATGGTGATCGAGAAGGCCAAGCGGCTGGTCGAGCACAAGCGGGACGTGGTGATCCTTCTGGATTCGATCACCCGGCTCGGGCGCGCGTTCAATACGGTGGTGCCGTCCTCGGGCAAGGTGCTAACCGGGGGCGTGGACGCCAACGCCCTGCAGCGGCCGAAGCGGTTCTTCGGTGCTGCGCGCAACATCGAGGAGGGCGGGTCGCTGACCATCATCGCCACGGCACTGATCGACACCGGCAGCCGGATGGACGAGGGGATCTTCGAGGAGTTCAAGGGGACCGGCAATTCCGAGATCGTGCTCGATCGCAAGGTGGCCGACAAACGGGTGTTCCCGGCAATCGACATCCTGAAGTCCGGAACGCGGAAGGAAGAGCTGCTGGTGGAAAAGGCCGATCTGCAGAAGACCTTCGTGTTGCGGCGCATCCTGAATCCGATGGGCACGACGGATGGTGTCGAGTTCCTGATCTCCAAGCTTAAGCAGACGAAGACGAATACCGAGTTCTTCGATTCGATGAATACCTGACGGGACCATCTGCTTCATGGAGACGATCTTCGCCCTCGCCTCGGCGCGGGGCCGCAGCGGCGTCGCCGTGCTTCGTCTGTCCGGACCGCAGGCCTTCGCTGCGGCGGAGGAGATCGCAGGGCCGCTCCCCGTGCCACGCCATGCCGCCCTGCGCCGGTTGCGTCATGCGGGCATCGACATCGATACGGGCCTCGTGCTGTGCTTCGAGGACGGCGCCAGCTTCACCGGCGAGCCTGTTGTGGAGCTGCAGGTGCACGGGAGCCCGGCCGTCGTCGCAAAGCTTCTCGCCGTCCTGGGCGGAATGGAAGGGCTGCGACCGGCCGAACCTGGAGAGTTCACGCGGCGCGCCCTCGAGAACGAGCGCATGGATCTGGCCCAGGTCGAGGGTCTCGGCGACCTCATCTCGGCCGAAACGGAAGCGCAGCGGGCCCAGGCGTTGCGGATCATGTCGGGTGCCCTCGGCCACCGGGTCGATGGGTGGCAGAGAAAGCTCGTCCGCATGTCGGCGCTGGTGGAAGCAACGATCGATTTCGTGGAGGAGGACGTGCCGATCGATATCCGCCCCGAGGTCGGCAACTTGCTCGCAGAACTGCGATCGGACCTAGCGGCCGAGATAGCGGGCTATGGCGCAGCCGAGCGTATTCGTGACGGTTTTGAAGTTGCGATCGTGGGCGCGCCAAACACGGGAAAATCAACGCTTCTCAATGCTTTGGCGGGGAGGGAGGCGGCGCTGACCTCGTCGCGGGCTGGAACCACGCGGGATGTGATCGAGGTCCGGATGGACATCGGGGGGCTGCCGGTGACGCTGCTCGATACCGCAGGGCTGCGCGAGACCGCGGACGAGGTGGAGCGAATGGGTGTCGATCGCGCCCGCGCCCGCGCGCTCGGTGCAGATCTTCGGGTGTTTCTGACCACGCCGGAAGCGGGCCCCGTGGATCTGCTGGCGCAACCCGAGGATCTGGTGGTCGCCGGAAAGGCCGATATCCATGCGGGGAGCGGGCTGGCGGTCTCCGGACTGACCGGGGTAGGTCTCGACGCACTTGTGGCCGCGATCGCTGATCGGCTCGGAGATCGCGTGGCGGGTGCCGGCGTTGCAGTGCGCGCCCGCCACCGTAACGCCATGCAGGCGGCCCTGGTCGCCCTGGACCGGGCCGATGTGGCCCTGTCGGGAGCTGGGGAGTCGGAGATCCTGGCGGAAGAGCTGCGCAAGGCGGCCCGCGACCTCGACACGCTTGTTGGCCGGATCGATGTGGAGCATATACTCGGCGAGATCTTCAGCGCCTTCTGTATCGGGAAGTGATGGTGTTTCACGTGAAACAGTTTGATGTGATCGTGGTTGGCGGTGGTCACGCCGGGGTCGAAGCCGCCCATGTGGCTGCGCGCATGGGGGCCGAGGTGGCACTCGTGACGTTCCGCGCCGATGCAATCGGCACGATGTCGTGCAATCCGGCCATCGGCGGGCTTGGAAAGGGTCATCTCGTGCGGGAGATCGACGCGCTGGATGGCCTGATGGGGCGTGTGGCTGACCGCGCCGGGATCCAGTTTCGCCTGCTGAA
>PUNI01000324.1 GCA_003551745.1 Paracoccaceae bacterium
TGCGCGGCGAGGTCGATACCGCGCTCTGCCTCGCCACCCCGGAGCCGTTCTGGGCGATCGGCGTACATTACGACGACTTCGCCCAGCTCACCGATGCCGAGGTCGTAGACACCCTCGCCCGCTTCGCCCCGCCGGCCGACTGACCCGCCGCGCGGCCCGGCTCAGGCGTGCCGCCGAGCGCCGGGGGTCAATCGAGCCGCGGCGCCTTCTGCAGCAGCGGCATCAGCTGGCCCATGTCCGGCCCGTCGCCGCGCCCGGTCAGCGCCTTGCGCAGCGGCAGGAACAGCCCCCGGCCCTTGCGCCCGGTGGCGGCCTTCACCGCCGCCGTCCAGCTCTCCCAGCTTCCCGCCTCCCAGGGTGGCGGCGGCAGGTGCCGCAACGCCTCGGCGACGAACTCGGCATCCTCGGGGGTCACCTCGGCCCGCGCCCCGTCGCGGCAGAGCATCCACCATGTCTCGAGATCGTCCAGCACGGTGATGTTCTCGCGCATCACCTCCCAGAACCGCTCGGCCTCGGCCTCCGGCACCCCCAGCGCGGCGATCCTCTCCTGCACCGCCGCGAAGGGCAGCGCCTGCAGATGCGCGCGCGTCAGCGGCATCAAATCCGCCGGGTCGAACTTGGTCGGCGCGGCGCCGAACTGACCCGGATCGAAGCCCTCGGCCAGCTCGTCCAGCGAGCCGGCCAGAACCACCGGCTGCGACGAGCCGAGTCGCGCCATCAGCGACAGCAGCGCCATCGGCGCCACCCCCTGCGCCCGCAGATCGCGCAGGCTGAGCGTGCCCAGCCGCTTCGAAAGCTCCTCGCCCCCTGCGCCCGTCAGCAGCGAGTGATGCGCGAAGGCCGGCGGCTGGCTCCCCAGCGCTCGGATGATCTGGATCTGGGTGGCGGTGTTGGTCACATGGTCCGAGCCGCGCACCACATGGGTCACGCCCATCTCGATGTCATCGACGACCGAGGCCAGCGTGTAGAGCACCTGCCCGTCGGCGCGGATGAGCACCGGGTCGGACACACTGGCCGCGTCGATCGAGAGATCCCCGAGAATGCCGTCGGCCCATTCGATCCGCTCGCGGTCGAGCAGGAAGCGCCAGTAGCCCGCGCTTTCGGCGCGCCGGGCTGCCTTCGCCGCCTCGGAGAGGTGCAGCGCCGCCCGGTCATAGACCGGGGGCTGGCCCATGTTCAGCTGTTTCTTGCGCTTGAGATCCAGCTCGCCTGGGCTTTCGAAGCACTCGTAGAGCCGGCCGGCCTCCCGCAGCCGGTCCGCCGCGGCGGCATAGCGGTCGAGGCGCGCCGACTGCCGCTCCTCGCGGTCCCAGCGCAGGCCCAGCCAGTCCAGATCCTCGCGGATCGCATCGGCGAAGGCCTCGGTCGAGCGCGTCGGATCGGTGTCGTCGAGCCGCAGGATGAATTGGCCGCCCGCCTTCCGCGCGATCAGGAAGTTGAAGAGCGCCGTGCGCAAGTTGCCGACATGCAAAAACCCCGTGGGCGAGGGCGCGAAACGGGTGACGACGGTCATCGGGGCGTCTCCTTCCGGCCCCGGGCTCTTCCACAGCGCCGCGGTTTTGTCCATATCGCGGGGCGGGAGGCGCCGAGATGACACCCACCACCCACCGCCGCTGGGCAGCCCGCATCGCGCCCGCGCTCGAGGATTTCGAGGCGTTGGTCGCCGCCGCGCAGGCGGCGCTGCCGCCGGAGTTCCGCTCTGCCGCCGCCGGTATCGCCGTGCGGGTGGAGGACTTCCCGCCCGACGCGTTGCTCGACGAGATGGAGATCGACGACCCCTATGACCTGACCGGGCTCTACGACGGCGTGCCGCTGACCGAGAAATCGGCCTTCGACCAGCCGATGCAGCCCGACACGATCTGGCTCTTCCGCCGCCCGATCCTCGACGAATGGGCCGGGCGTGGCAATGTGGCGCTGGGGGAGTTGGTCACCCATGTCTATGTCCACGAACTGGCCCATCATCTGGGCTGGTCGGACGCCGACATCGCCCGCGTCGACCGCTGGTGGGAGTGAGCCGCCCCGGCTGGCGACCTCTGCCGGCACTGGGGCGGCCCTCGCGCATCCGTGCGGCGCCGGCTCGCTCAACCACTGGTCCCGGGCGGCGATCTGCGCTTAGCTGGCCACAGCCGCCGGTTGTCGGTGGCATCACGCTGGCGACATGATCGTGCGCCATTCTGCCCGCGGCCCGGACCGGGCCGCCACCAGACAGGGAAGACCCGCCATGCCCAAGCCCCTCGATCCCGCCACCGGCCTGAATCGCCGCCGCTTCCTCACCGTCGCCGGCGCCAGCATGGTGCTCACCGGCGCCGGCAGCTTCGCGATGACCTCGGCGCGCGCCGACACCGCGGGCTTCCGCCTCAACATCCTGCACATCAACGACATGCACAGCCGTCTGCAGGAGATCAGCGGCTCGGACGCCACCTGCTCGCCCACCGCCTCGGAAGAGGGCGGCTGCTTCGGCGGCGCCGCGCGGCTGGCCACCGCCATTCGCGACCGCCGCGCCGCGCTGGAGGCCGACGGCGCGCCGGTGCTGACGCTCGATGCCGGAGACCAGGCGCAGGGGACGCTGTTCTTCACCACCTATCGCGGCAAGGCCGAGATCGAGATGATGAACATGATCGGCTTCGACGCGATGACACTGGGCAATCACGAGTTCAACAACGGCCCCGACTCGCTGGCCGACATGCTGGCCGTTGCCGAGTTTCCGATCGTTGCCGGCAACGTGCGCGTGCCGGAGGATCATGCCCTGGCCGAGCATGTCCGCGACCATCTGATCGTCGAGGTCGGCGGCGAGCGCGTCGGGGTGCTGGGCGTCACCACGCCGGACACGGTGTTCCTGTCGTCGCCCGCCCCGGTGACCTTCGACGACGAGATCGCGCATCTCACCGACGCCGTCTCGAGGCTGCAGGCCGAGGGCGTGGGCAAGATCATCCTGCTCTCGCATGTCGGTTTCAACCGCGACCAGGAGATCGCCGCCGCGGTCGACGGGCTGTCGCTGATCATCGGCGGGCACAGCCACACGCTGCTGTCGAACACGGTCGAGGACACGCCGGACTACGCCACCATGGTGGAAAGCCCCTCGGGTCGCGCGGTGCCGATCGTGCAGGCCTATGCCTTCTCGCGCTATCTCGGCGATCTGGAACTGCATTTCGACGAGGCGGGCGCGGTGATCTCGGCCACCGGGGACACCGTGCTTCTCGACGCCTCCTTCGCCGAAGCCGAGGACGTGGCCGCGCGCGTCGAGGAACTGGCGGGCCCGATCGAGGAGATGATCCGCACGCCCGTGACCGAGATCGCCGCGCCCATCGACGGCAGCCGCGAGAACTGCCGGGCGCGGGAATGCGAGATGGGCAACACCGTCACCGATGCGATGCTGGCCGAGGTGGCGCCGCAGGGCATCACCATCGCGCTCGGAAATGGTGGCGGCCTGCGCGCCTCGCTGGAGGCGGGCACGGTCACGCTGGGCGACGTGCTGACGGTGCTGCCGTTCCAGAACACGCTCTACACGCTGCAGCTGCCCGGAGCGGCCATCGTCGCCGCGCTCGAACACGGCGTGAACGGCATCGAGGACGGCGCGGGCCGCTTCCCGCAGGTGGCGGGTCTGCGCTTCGCGCTCGACCCCTCGGTGGCCCCGAACGAGGGGCGCGTGTCGAATGTCGAGGTGCGCGAGGGCGATGCCTGGGTGCCGATCGATCCCAATGCGATCTACGGCGTCGTCACCAACGACTTCATGGCGGCGGGCGGCGACGGCTATGGGATGCTCGCCGCCGAGGGAACCGACGGCTACGACACCGCGATCGACCTCGCCGAGGTTCTGGCGCGCTATCTCAGCGAGAACGAGCCCTTCGCCCCGGTGCTCGACGGCCGCATCCTGCAGTAGCCCGGGCAAGGCGCCCCCCCAGGGGGCGCCCTGTCCCGGTCAGGCCGGGACAGGGCGGTTCACCGGCCCTGATCCGTATTCCAGATTGCCCTGCTCGGGCTTCTTGCCCATGATGATCATGCCCAGAAGGTCGTCTTCGGTCACCTGTGAGACATCGACGGTGCCGACCAGTTGGCCGTTCTTCATCACATGGGCGCGGTCGCACATCTGCTTGACCTGGTGGATGTCGTGGTCGATCAGGAAGATGCCCAGCCCCTGGTCGCGCAGGGTGCGGATGAGGTCCATCACCATCTGCGTCTCGAACGGGCCCAGCGCCGCGGTGGGCTCGTCCATGATCAGGATCTTGGCGTTGAAATAGACCGCCCGGGCGATCGCCA
>PUNI01000515.1 GCA_003551745.1 Paracoccaceae bacterium
AGCTCGGGGAATAGGCTCATGTCCCTGATCATCAACAAGCCTTGGGAGTGCCCCGGGCAGCACTGGGTCGACGGCGCCGGCGGCAAGCTCGAGATCAAGCCGGAGCGGCGCCCGGCGAGCTACGAGGTCTTCGACGCCCGGACCAATACCAAGCGCGTGCATGACCTTGACCTGGTCAACACGATTCGGGATCGGGTGGATGCCTGGCGCGCGGATGGCTGGCCGGGGGTGACCATCGTCACGCGCAAGCTACTGGAGCACTGGCACGACCAGGAAGCACGGCAGCACCCGTTCTACTTCTGCCAGCTCGAGGCCATCGAGACGCTGATCTGGTGGGTAGAGGGTGCCGAGGCCTACAAGCAGGGCATCGCGATCCCCGGCGATGGCGGAGCGTGGCAGCGGCTCTGCAACAAGATGGCGACCGGCGCCGGCAAGACCATGGTGATGGCGATGATCATCACCTGGCAGGTGCTGAACGCGCTGACCTATCCGAAGCGGAACAAAGACTTCAGTCGCGCCGTGTTCATCGTGGCGCCCGGCCTGACCGTGAAGGAGCGGCTGCAGGTGCTGCTGCCCAGCGAGGGCAGCTACTACGACGAGTTCAACCTGTGTCCGTCCGAGGCTCTGCGGCAGAAGCTGAACCAGGCCGAGGTTCTGATCGAGAACTGGCACTCGCTGATGCCGCTGAAGGAAGCGGACCGCTCGGTGGTGAAGAAGGGGCGCGAGTCCGACGAGGCCTTCACGCGGCGGGTGCTGGGCAAGCTGGCGGCGCACAAGGACATCATTGTCATCAACGACGAAGCGCACCACGCCTACCGCAAGCCGCCCGAGGTGAAGATCAGCAAGAAGGCGGCCGCGGAACAAGGCATCGACCTAGACGAAGCGACCCGCTGGATCGAGGGTCTGGACCGCATCCACAAGACCCGGCGCATCCAGCGCTGTTTCGACCTCTCGGCCACGCCCTTCGCTCCGACAGGGAAGAAGAGCACCGACACGGCGCTGTTCGACTGGATCGTCTCGGATTTCGGGCTGAACGACGCGATCGAGGCCGGGCTGGTGAAGACACCGCGGGTCGTGGTCCGCGACGATGCGGTTCCGGATGCGAAGACGCTGCGCTCGAAGCTCTATCACATCTACCGCGACCCATCCGTCTCAGAGGACTTGAATCGCGCCAAAGCCGAACCCCACGAGGCGCTGCCCAAGCTGGTCCAGGATGCCTACACGCTGCTCGGCGCCGACTGGCGAGAAACCCGGGCGCGTTGGCTGGAGGCCGGGCACCATTCGCCGCCTGTCATGCTCACGGTCTGCAACCGCACCGAGACCGCGGCCCGAATCGAGAATTATTTCAACAAGGGCGATGCGCACTGGCCGGAGCTGCACGCGCCAGACCGCACGCTTCGCGTCGACTCGAAGGTGCTCGAGAAAGCCGAGATCGGAGAAACCGCCTCATCCGACAAGGACTACGAGGCGCGCCTGAAGGAGATCATCGACGCGGCAGACCTGCCCGAAACCCGCCGCCAGCAGTTCCTCGCTCTGAAGAAGGAGGAACTGCTGCGCGAGATCGTGGACAACGTTGGGAAGAGGGGCGCCGCCGGTCAGGACCTTCAGAACGTCATATCGGTTGCGATGCTGTCTGAGGGGTGGGACGCCAAGAACGTCACCCACATCATGGGGCTCCGGGCCTTCACGTCGCAGCTGCTCTGTGAGCAGGTCGTCGGGCGCGGGTTGCGGCGAGTATCCTACGACACCGACGAGAACGGCCTGTTCCTGCCGGAATACGTCAACGTCTTCGGCGTGCCGCTCTCCATCTCGGAAACCGGTGAAGGCGGTGAGGCGCCGCCCCCGCCGAAGCCCACGACGCAGATCGAAGTGGTGCCCGACCGGGCCCATCTGGAACTTCGCTGGCCGAACGTCCTGCGCGTGGAAACGGTCGTCAAACCGGAGCTCACCATTGACTGGAGCAAGGTGCAGCCGCTCGTGCTCGATCCCGCCAGCACACCGATCAGCGCCGAACTTGCCCCGGCGCTCGGCGGCGCGACGGACATGGGCAAGGTCACCGCGATCGACCTCGAGAAGTTACCGGATGGCTTCCGTCTGCAGCGCCTCGTATTCCAGGCTGCGCGGAAGGCGTTTGCCGAGCTGAGCCATGGGTTCTCCGGCACGCACGAGTATCTGGCGGCGCAGCTGGTCAGGATCGTCGAGGCGTTCCTCAACTCCGACCGACTCGACATCCCGTCGCTCTTTCACTCCGATCCGCTTCGGCGGAGGATACTGATCGCGCTCAACATCGATCTCGTGGTCCAGCATGTGCTGAGCAACGTGACCGAGCAGAACACGGAACGCCTGACGCCAGTGTTCGACGAGGAAAACCCGATCGGTGCAACCGGGTTGATGCGCACCTGGTACACGACCAAGCCGTGCTTCCCGACGACCAAATCGCACATCAGCCATCTGGTTGGAGATTCTGCCTGGGAGGGCCACGCGGCCAACGTTTTCGAGAAGCGCGAGGACGTTCTCTCCTACGCCAAGAACGATCACCTCGGTTTCCAGATCTACTACATGTGGGCGGGCTCCCGGCGGCGATACGTCCCGGATTTCCTGGTCCGTCTCGCTGGCGGCACGATCCTCGCACTCGAGATCAAGGGCACCGACAGTCCTCAGAACAAGGCCAAGCGGGACGCGCTGAACGAATGGGTGAAGGCGATCAACGCAGCAGGCGGTTTCGGACGCTGGGCTTGGGATGTCGCGTTCAAGCCGGGCGAGGTGCAGGACATCGTTACAAAGCACGGGGCCGTCGCCGAGCCGGCAGAATAGGTCTGGCGCTCAGGCCAAAGCGCGACAGAGTTGTTCGATCCCGGTTCCATCTCGATAGCGCCACTGGCATCGAAGTGTTCAGGTCAGCCTTCGATTTGTTCTCTTATTTTCTGAGGCTTACAGGCTCTACACCAAAATCGGGTAGTCGAGAGCTCCGGAGAATATCGGTCCGGAGAGACCGCTTTCGGGTAGCCTGGCGCCGGGGCCAGTGCGCAGCCCAACCCACATAACCCTCGAAAACAACGGAAAAATCCGGCCGCAGCCGGATGGGGAGAACGCTTTCGCGAGGGCAAGTGGCGGAGAGAGCGGGATTCGAACCCGCGAGACGGTTTCCCGCCTACACGCTTTCCAGGCGTGCGCCTTCGACCACTCGGCCACCTCTCCGGCGCGACAGAGATAACCCCGCAGGCAAGACAGGCGCAAGGCCATAACGCCGCTCTGTCGCAGGCAAAGCGGACAGCCCGCCCGCCGACCAGACAGCCGAGCAGCGCGCCGCCCCGCATGCCGCCCCCGCATGCCGCATGTTGCTGGCGTTGTCAGCCCTGCCCGGGCCCCGGTTCCGCCAGCGCCGGAAGCCGGTCGGCGAAATGCGCGATCAGCTTGTGTTTCAATACCTTGCCCGTGGGCGTCGCCGGCAGCGTGTCGGTGATCACGTAGAGACCCGGGCGCTTGTAGGGGCTCAGGCGCGCGGCGACATGCGCGCGCAGGCCCGGCTCGTCCAGCCCCGCACCCTCGGCCGGGCGCACAAAGGCCACGACCTCTTCGTTGCCGCCGGGCAGCGCGCGGCCCACCACCGCGGCCTGCAAGACATCGGGATGTTCGACCAGCGCGGCCTCGACCTCGACCGGGTAGACATTGAAACCGGAGCGGATGATGAGTTCCTTCAGCCGCCCCACCACATGCAGGCGGCCGGCATCGTCCAGCCTGCCCAGATCGCCGGTGCGCAGCCAGCCGTCCGTGCCCAGCACGGCGGCGGTTTCGGCCGGCTGGCGATAATAGCCGCGCATCACATGCGGGCCGCGGGTCAGCACCTCGCCCACGCCGTCCTCGGCGCCATCGGGGATGTCCAGCCGCACCTCGACACCGGGGAAGGGCGGGCCGGCGCTGGTATCGTCGCTGCCCGGCAGGCTGCGGGTGACGGTGATGCCGGCGCTGGCCTCGGTCATGCCGTAGCCGTTCTGCAGGGGCAGGCCATAGGCCCGCTCGGCCCTTCGGCGCAGTTCCGGGTCCAGCGGCGCCCCGCCGGAGGTGGCAACGCGCAAGGCGCTGCCCGTCAGCCGCGCCGCGCCCTGCGCGCGCAGATGGTCGATGAAAAGCGCGTGCATCTGCGGCACGGCGGGCAGGATGGAGACGCCGCCCTTGATCGCCGCCATCAGCCCGGCGGGGGAAAAGCGCGGCTCGAACCAGATCTGCGCCCCTAC
>PUNI01000329.1 GCA_003551745.1 Paracoccaceae bacterium
AGGCCGAATCGTTCGACGTCACCGCCAGAGGCAGGAGCATAAGGAAGCCTGCCATGCCGATGGTGATGTAGGGCCGCTCCAGAACATCCTCCACGATGCCGCCCCAGTCGAGCTGCACGTCCAGAACCATCCACACCAGCAGGTGCAGCAGGACATAGCCAAAGGCCAGAAGCCCGATTGCCCGCCGGAACCGCAGCAGCGAGAGGCCGGTAAAGCGCCGCAGCGGCGTGATCGCCAGAACCGCCACCATGAGTTGCAGGGCGATCTCGCCGTACCGGTGCTCCAGGGCCTTGACCGGGTCCGGGCCGAGCCCTCCGGTCAGGCCGAGCCAGAACAGCCAGACGGCAGGAACGAAGCCAAGGATGTAGACGACCGTGACCGGCAGCCGGCGGAGCGCGCCGTTGGCCGTCGCGGCGATCTCCATCAATAGAGCTCTGTCAGGTCCATCCCCTCGTAGAGATGGGCGACCTGATCACCGTAGCCGTTGAACATCAGGGTCGGCTGCCGGGGGGCGAACAGACCTGCCCCGACGCGCCGCTCGCTGGCCTGGCTCCAGCGCGGGTGATCGACATCGGGGTTCACATTCGCATAAAAGCCATATTCCTGCGGTGCGCTCATGTTCCAGCTCGTGTGCGGCTCGTCCTCGGTCAGGGTGATCCGCACGATCGACTTGATGGACTTGAACCCATATTTCCACGGCACCACCAACCGGATCGGCGCGCCATTCTGGTTCAGCAGCGGCTCACGATAGGCGCCGGTGGCAAGGATGGTGAGCGGATGACGCGCCTCGTCGAGTCGCAGTCCCTCGCGATAGGGCCAGTCGAGGACACGGGTCCGCTGCCCCGGCATCTCGTCGGGGCGATAGAGGGTCTCGAACGCGACATAGCGGGCCTCGGGCAACACGCCGACCCGGTCAAGCAGGGCGCCGAGCTCGAAACCCACCCATGGCACCACCATCGACCACGCCTCGACGCAGCGCAGCCGGTAGATCCGCTCCTCCAGCGTGACCCCGTCCGTGATCTCGTCGAATGACCATTCGCGCGGGCGCTCGACGAGCCCGTCGATCATCACGCTCCAGGGCTCGGTCGTCAGCCGGTGGGCGTGCCGCTGCGGATCGCTCTTGCCGGTGCCGAATTCGTAGAAGTTGTTGTAGGTGGAGAAATCCTGAAGGCTGTTGGGCTCTTCGTCCGTCGAGAGTGGGCTTTCCCGAACGGTCAACCCGGCCCGTGCCTGCGTGCCTGCAAGGGCGAGCGTCGCGGCAGCGCCGCCCAGCAGCGCGCGCCGACTCAGGAACAGCGCCCGCGGCGTGACATCTGCCCAGGTGGGTGGCGATGGCGTCCCATGCTGCATCGGCGGTGCTCCTCTTGCCTGCGGCGACGCTCTAAGAGCTAGCGAAAAAGCCTGCGACTGCCAGCGGCAACCGGCCTCGCAGCCAAGGGACGATGGGAAAAACCGATCACGCGCCCTCACCCGCAGTCACGTTTTCTTGAGTGGCCGCGCCATTTGGCAGCCGCTTAGCGCGCCCTTGCGACGGATCAAGAAGGGGCGAGGTGGATTTGAGGGGCAGGTCGGGCCATGATGTCGCAGACCCGCGCCTATATGCGGGGTGCCGCAGCAAGCGGCTCTGAAACGACGACAGGAGTCATACATGATCCGCAAATCCCTGCTTACGCTGACCGCCGCCGGTTTCATGGCTGCGCCGGCCTTCGCCGATGACATCGTCGACGTGGCCGTGGGAGCGGGCAGCTTCACCACTCTGGTGGCCGCCGTCGAGGCCGCAGGCCTCGTGGACACGCTGAAAGGCGAAGGCCCGTTCACCGTCTTCGCTCCCACCGACGAAGCCTTCGCCGCGCTGCCCGAGGGCACCGTCGAGGCGCTTCTGGAAGACATCCCCACGCTGACGGCGATCCTGACCTATCACGTCGTGCCGGGCCAGGTGATGTCGACCGACCTCAGTGACGGCATGATGGCCGAAACGGTGCAGGGCCAGTCGGTCACCATCGGTGTGGACGACGCCGTGACCGTGGACGGCGCCACGGTCGTGCAGGCCGACATCGAGGCATCCAACGGCGTGATCCACGTGATCGATGCCGTGATCCTGCCCGAGTAAGCCACAAGGCCACAGCGGGGCGGCGGAGCGATCCGCCGCCTCCCGCATTGGAAGAGGAGCCAACCATGATCAACCGACGCCAGACCCTCGCCGCGATGGCGGCCACCGGTTTCGCTGCATCCCTGCCGCTGTCTGCGCTGGCGCGCACCGGAACCATCGTCGACGTTGCGGCGGGCAACCCCGACTTCTCGACCCTCGTGGCGGCCGTGCAGGCGGCCGGCCTTGCCGAGACGCTCTCGGGCCCCGGCCCCTTCACCGTCTTCGCGCCGACCAACGAGGCTTTCGCGGCGCTGCCGGCCGGCACGGTCGAAAGCCTGCTGGAGCCGGAGAACCAGGAAACCCTTGTCAACATCCTGACCTACCACGTGGTCCCCGGGCTCATGGATGCCGAGTTCCTGTCGGGACAGCGCGGGCGCGTGGAAATGGTCAACGGCGATTTCGTTAATGTCGACGCCACAGGACCCGCCGTCCATCTGAACCGTACGATCCGCGTGACCGCCGCGGATGTGGGTGCATCCAACGGCGTGATCCACGTCATCGACGGCGTGCTGCTGCCGCGCTGAGCGCGCTCAGGCCAGGTGCCGACGGGCCCGTCGTGCCGCACAAGGCGCGGCGGGTTTCTTCATGGCGTCCCCTGCACGTCGCGCAGCCCGCGCGACCGCTGCGCAACAATGCACCGATCCGATGCCAGAAGGCGGGAATCCCGCCCGCAGCTTCCGAAAATCTTCTCGTACAGGCACGGCTGTGGGTGGCCCAACCGACTTCATCACGGATCACCCGCTGAAGCGGCTGAACGCAGGGGCGCGACCGCTGCGGCGCCGGTAACGGTCACAGTGGGCGCCGCGGGGGCGACCGGTCAGATCGTCCGCGCCTGTTCCGCGCGCTGGCGCGCGATTTCCTCGCGCGCGGCGCCCCGCTTCTGCGCCTCCAGCGCCGCAGCGACATAATCGAGATGGGCCTCGACGGCGGCGCGGGCGCGCGCCGGATCGCGCGCCTGCACGGCGGCATTGATCGCGCGATGCTGCTCCAGCAGCATCGCGCGGGTGGTGCGCTGCCGGAACATCGTCTGTCGGTTGTAGAAGACGCCCGCGCGCAGCAGGTCGAACATCGCCCGCATCAGCTGCAGCATGACGACGTTGTGCGCGGCTTCGATGATCGCCAGGTGGAATTCGGCGTCGAGCCGTGCCTCGTCCGACGGGTCACGCTTGGTATGCGCCGCCTCCATCTTGCGAAACACCGTATCGACCACCGCCAGATCGGTGTCGGACCCCTCGCCAGCGGCGCGCTCGGCGGCGATACCTTCGAGGTCGCGCCGGAAGGCCACATAGTCGACGACCGCCTCCTCATGGGTGGCGAAGAGCTGAACCAGCGCGTCGGAAAAGACCGATCCCAGCACCTCGGCCACATAGACACCCGCCCCCGCCCGCGCCGTCAGCAGACCGCGGGCCTGCAGATCGGCTAGCGCGTCGCGCAGCGAAGGCCGCGACACCCCCAGCCGCTCGGCCAGGTCGCGCTCGCCGGGCAGCCGATCACCCGGACGCAGGATGCCGCGCAGGATCAGAAGCTCGATCTGACGGACAACCGCCGCCGACAGCCTCTCGGACTCCACCTTGCGGAAGGGCATCGTCCCACTCCCTCGACCGGTCAGAAAATATGACCGGTGGACGGGCGGCGCAACCGGAAGCGGCGGGCCCGGCTCAGACGTTGGGAATGATGTAGATCTCTACGCGGCGGTTCTGCCGGCGTCCTTCGGGCGTGGCGTTCGATGCGACCGGCTCGCTCATTCCCCGGCCCACGGCGGAGATGCGGCGGCCATCGAGCCCGGCATTGCGCAGCACCGCCGCCACTGCCGAGGCGCGGCGCTCGGAAAGGTTTTGGTTGTAGGCCACCGATCCGACATTGTCGGTGTGACCCACCACGCGGACCGTGCGGTCGGGATAGCGGTTGAGGTTGTCGGCGAGGGTGCGCAGATCGCGCTGCAGGTCGGGCCGCACGACGGCACTGTCGAAATCGAACAGGATGTCCTGCGGCATCGTCACGATCAGCTGTTCGCCGGTGTTGCGGATATCCACATCACTCCCGAGATCGCGCCGCAGCTCGGCTGCCTGACGGTCGAGCGTGGCC
>PUNI01000162.1 GCA_003551745.1 Paracoccaceae bacterium
ACCAGATACCCCCAGGACAGCACGCTGCAAGCCGAAGCCGCATCTGAACCACCCTGGATGCCTGAAGGCAGGTTGAGCAGTTCCGATCTCGCGCGTCGCAGAGGCCCCTGGAGCATCCTCATGCCGGCAGTTGCCAGGCGCCGTGTGGATCAGGTTCCCGAAGCGGCTGGAGAGCCGGCTGCGTCCGCGGGCTGTCATGCGTGAGCGGCGACGAGGGGATAGCGCGCCAGCTCCTCGTAATGGGCCGCGTCGCGGCCGAGATGCGAGCGGTAGAGCGCGAAGGCGTCCACCGTGAACGGACCGGCGGCAAAACCGGCATTCTCGACCATCGCCGAGACCAGCCGCAGCCGGTCGGCCTCGGCCAGGCGCTGCGGATCGAGCCGCGCGAGCGTGACATGCGGCGTGAAGCGGCGCCGATCGGGCGCGAGCCCGGCGCCGCGCAGCGCCGTGATCACCTTGCGGTGCAGATGCAGCAGCGGCTCGGAGGGCGCGACGCCGGCATAGACGAGGCGGGGCGCCGCCGCCCCGAAAGCCTCGACGCCGCGCAACGTCAGGGTGAAACCCGGCGCCCGGAGCGCCGCGAGTGCATGATGGCCGTCCTCCAGCAGGTCGGAGGGCACCTCGCCCAGAAAGGCCAGCGTCAGGTGCAGGTTCTCGGGCGGCAGCCGGCGCGGCAACGGCAGCAGGTGCTGCAACAGGTTGAGTTGCTGGCGCACGGGGTCGGGCAGTGGCAGGGCGACGAAGGCACGGATCATGGGGCGGCGTCTATCAGCGCGCGGCGAGCCGGGCCAGCCGCGCGCGGACCTCCGGGCGCACCAGACCTTCGCGCGGCGCATCGCGCAGCGTGGTGAACCAGTGTTCTGGCGGCGCCTTGCCGGCCCGCGCCCCGGGCCAGCGCAGACGGCGCAGGACCGCTTCGGCCGACGGCGGCAGTCGGTCGGGGATCGGCTGGCCGGCCAGCACGCCCCAGACCCCGGTCCAGAGCCGGGCGACCGACCAGGGGTTGTAGCCGCCGCCGCCCAGCACGATAAGCCGCGGTGCAAGCGCGCGCAGGGCGTCGACCACCTCCCAGTGGGCGTTGTTCGAGAGCGCCAGCCGCGACAGCGGATCCTCCGTCACCGCATCCGCCCCGCACTGCAGCACGATCGCCTGCGGCCGCACCTCGGCCACGCGCGGCAGAATCAGCCCGTGCAGCACCGCGCGCATCTCGCTGTCGTTGAAGTCGCGCGGCACCGGCAGGTTGAAAGCCGCGCCGCCGGCGTCGTCCTCGAGCCGGCCGGTGAAGGGCCAGCGCCCCTCTTCGTGCACCGAGATCACGCGCACCGCCTCACTGCCGGCAAAGGCATGCTCGACGCCGTCGCAATGATGCGCATCGATGTCGACATAGGCCAGCCGGCCGAGGCCGAGCCGGCGCAGCGCCAGCAGGCACAGAACCGGATCGTTGAGATAGCAGAAGCCACCGGCACGGTCGGGAAAGGCGTGATGGGTGCCGCCGGCGGGTACATGCACCACCCCGCCCTTGGCCACCAGCTCGGCTGCCAGCATGGTCCCGCCGGCCGAGGTGGCGGGACGTCGAAACACCTCGGCGAACACCGGGTTCGCGGTCGTCCCCAACGCATGACGGGCGCGCACGTCGGCATCCACCGTGCCATTCCGTTCCGCCCGCTGCAGGACGTCCACATAGGCCGGGGTGTGCCACAGCTCAAGCGCGGACGGTTTGGCGCGGGGGCTGGTGAGGAAATTGGATCTGTCAATCCAGCCGAGGGCACGGCCAAGATCCATGACCGTCGAGACCCGCGGGATGCGCAGCGGGTGAAGCGCGCCGTAGGACGAGGTCCGGTAGATCTCGTGGCCGATGAAGCGCGGCGCCGTCACCCGGCCAGCGCTGCCTCCACGGCGCTCACGATTGGCCGCGCTGTGGGGCGCACCATCGATCCCCAGTTGCCCAGCACCTCGCCCTGCGGGCTTATGAGCACCTTGTGAAAGTTCCATCGCGGCCGGATGCCGTGCTCGGCGGCCAACCAGGCATAGAAGGGATGCGCCTCGGGCCCGCGCAGGCGGGTCAGACCGGCCATGGGAAAGTCGAGCGCGAAGTTCGTCTCGCAGAAGTCCGCCACCTGCGCTTCGCTGGCGAACTCCTGGTTGAACTCCTGCGAGGGCACACCGAGCACCACAAGCCCGCGATCGCGATACCGGTCGTAGAGGGCCTGCATGTCGTCGAGTTGCCGCGTGAAACCGCACATGGAGGCGGTGTTGACCACCAGCACCGGCCGTCCGCGCCATGCGCTCAGGTCCAGTGTCTCGCCGGTCAGGCTCCTGAAGGTGACGTCGGGTGCCGGAGTCGCCGCGGCGCCGCCCTGCGGACGTGGCAGCAGGGATGCGGCGAGTGCGGCGGCCGACATCAGCAGAAGACTGCGGCGCATGACATGCCTCACGAGTGAACGGCGCTTCGATGAAATGGAACTATTCTACTGCCCCGTGGCATCAAGGGCGATGCATGTGCAGAAAACGACATCTTGGTGCTTGATTTCTCTCCTTCATCCAATACGTTCCGACAACATTGTTGAGGTAGACATGATCCGGTATGCGCTGCGGTGCCACAGCGGGCACGACTTCGAAAGCTGGTTCCGCTCGGCCGAGGCGTTCGATGAGTTGTTGGCGGCGGGTTTCGTGTCCTGCCCGCATTGCGCCTCCACCCAGGTCGAGAAGGCCCTGATGGCTCCTCAGGTGCGCCCGGCGCGCCAGAATCCGAGGAAAGGCGCCGTCGACTGCGCCGCCGAATCCGGATCCGTGGCGGCCGTGCCCGCACAGCGCCCGCTGGCGCCAGCGACGCCGCAGGAACAGGCGGCAGCCCGGTTGCGACACCGCCTGGAGCGCGAATCGGAATATGTCGGCTTGTCGTTTGCGACGGAAGCGCGGCGGATGCATGCGGGCGACTTGCCCCAGCGCGCCATCCACGGCGAGGCGCGGCTGGACGACGCCCGGGCGCTGCTTGAGGAGGGCGTACCTGTGGCGCCCCTGCCCTTCCTGCCGGGAAAGACGAACTAAGCGACGCCTCAAAGCGCTGCCCAGGCGGTAGAGAGCGTGACGGTCGCGACCTTGCGATCCAGCGCGTGGGCGTCAACACGGCCGCGGCCCTGTCGTCACAACTCGTTCGAGCGACCACTCTGAAAGGAAGGGGTGCGTTGTGGTTGTAGCCGCGTTGCGGAGTTACCAACTCAGGGCGCCCTCATGGGCCGAATCGGCAACGACGCCTGCTCGCCGGGCGGAGCTCAGGGGCTGAGCGGTTGGCAGGTCTCGACACCGCGCGCTGCGAGGCGGCTACAGGCCATGTGGGCCTGCTCTTCCGACAGGCCGACGAATGTGGCCTTGAACCCGTTCGCGCCGCGCTGGATCCGGCGGAGACCTCCGTCCAGAGGGGCGAGTTCGGCGAGGGCCGCCTGCATCAGCGCCCGTTCCGCCGCATCGCGGGTGGAATAGCGCCCGAGGCTGACCGACCAGCGGCGCGGGCTGGACGTCGAGACCGTCGGGCGAACGACAACCTCTTCTCCCGCCTCCTGCGACTGGGCGAACAAGGGCTGTGCGGGTTCGGCCCAGGCAGCCTCGGCCAATGACGCCAGCTGGACTTCACGGGTCTGTTCCACCGGCGGCGTGAAGGTCAGCACGATCGAGGAACTCGCCAGCCGCTCGGCCGGCGCCGGGGGCGGCGGCACCTGGGCGTGGGGTGCCGGCGCGTCAGGCCTTGCAAGCGCCGTCTGCACCAGCGAGGCCGGCGCCGTTTCCGCGCTCGCGGTGATGTCCGGCCGCGGCGGCGGCAGGGTGGCCGCCGGGGCGGGTTCACCGGCCTCGTTCGACGCTGCGGCCGCTGCGGAAATCGCCGCTGCGGCCTCGTCGGCCCCGATCACGGCAAAGGGCGAATCGGCGGTCCGCGACGCGGTAGCGGTCTCAGACGCGTCGACCTCGAAAGGGAGATCCTCCGGCCGCGGTGCCGGCACGGGCGCACCGGCAGCCGCAACCGCGACGGAAATGGCCAGTTCCTCCGACGCGCCCGCCTCCGCGATGGCCTCGGCTGCCTCACCACTTGCCGGTTCCTCGACCTGCGCGGCCGCGAGGGCTTCCTCGGCCGCGTCAGCCACGTCGAAGGGAATATCCTCCGGCCGCGGTGCCGGCACGGGCGCACCGGCAGCCGCAACCGCGACGGAAATGGCCAGTTCCTCCGCCGCGCTCG
>PUNI01000147.1 GCA_003551745.1 Paracoccaceae bacterium
CACCAGAACGCATATCGGGCCTTTCTGTCAAGTTAAGGGCGATTTGCGGCAACTTTTAGGAAAAGGCCAATGGGCCGGGCGAAGTCGCCCGCCGCATCGCGCCGAGGGCGCGGCCGTCCGGCCGGTCCGTCGCGGGGGTCAGTCGCGCGGGTCAGTCGGGCCCGGTCAGTCTGGGAAGGCGCGGCGATAGAGGTGCCAGGTGGCGTGGCCGAGCACCGGCAACACGATGAAGAGACCGATGAAGAGCGGGATCATCGCGGCGATCAGCAGCCCTACGATCAGCGCCGCCCAGCGCAGCATGGTGCGCGGGTTCGACTGCACGGTCTGCGCGCTGGCGATCATCGCGGTGACGAAATCGATCTCGCGGTCGAGCAGCATCGGAAGGCTCATCACCGTGACCGTGAAGAGCGCGAGCGCGATCAAACCGCCCACGGCGGTGCCGACCAGCACCATGCCGATGCCGGGCAGGGACCACAGGATGCCGATGGACTCGGCGCCGATGCCGGTGCGGCCCAGGAAGATGGCGAAAATGCCGCGGGCAAGGATGATCCAGAAGCCGAAGGCGATCAGCACCGCCACCGCCATCAGCGGCAGCTGGCCGTCACCCTTGCCCTTGAGCGCGCTGAGGATCGCACCCCAATCGAGCGGCATCCCGGCCTCGCGGCGGCGGCTGACCTCGTAGAGTCCGACGGCGGCGAAGGGCGCCAGCAGCGGGAAGCCCGCCGCGACCGGCAGGAACCAGGCGGCCTGCCCGGCGCCGATCAGGCCGAAGAGCAGACCGAGCCCGCCGACCACGTAGAAGGCCGAGAAGAACAGGCCGAAGATCGGCACGGCCTTGAAATCCTCCCATCCCGCCAGCAGCGCGGCGCGCAGATCGTCGTCCGACAGGGTGGTGACGGGCCCCGAATCGGGCGGTTCGGACGCGGTCTGGTCGGTCATGGCGGCCTCCTCTGCCTCGGCGTCAGAATGGTGGAGACTGGCGCGCGAGGCAAGAGCCTCGTGCGCCGTGGCATGCCGTGCCCGCTCAGCCGGTGCTGGCGGGCTGCGGCGGCGCGAATGCCCCGGCAAAACGCTTGCGCAGCTCGTTCTTCTGCACCTTTCCCATGCTGTTGCGGGGGAGGGTGTCGATCAGCAGCAGGGCCTTGGGCTGCTTGAAGCGGGCGATGCGGTTGCGCAGGCTGGCGGCAATGGCCGCGGTGTCGGGGGCGGCGCCGGGCTCGGCGACCAGAAGGCCGAGCACCGCCTCGCCGAAATCGGGATGCGGCACGCCGATCACCGCGCTTTCCCGCACGCCGGGGGCCGCGTCGAGCAGGAGTTCAATCTCCTTCGGATAGACGTTGTAGCCGCCGGTAATGATCAGGTCCTTCTGCCGGCCGACGATGCCGAGATAGCCGTCTTCGTCGATGCGGCCGAGATCGCCGGTGATGAAGAAGCCGTCGGCGCGGAACTCCTGGGCCGTCTTCTCCGGCATCTGCCAGTAGCCGCAAAAGACGTTGGGGCCGCGCACCTCGATCATCCCCGTCTCGCCCGCGGGCAGCACGGCGCCGCCGGCGGGGTCGGTGATGCGCAGCTCGACCCCGGGCAGCGGGAAGCCGACGGTGCCGGGGCGGCGGTCGCCGTCATGGGGGTTGGAGGCGATCATGCTGGTCTCGGTCATGCCGTAGCGTTCGAGGATGCGGTGGCCGGTACGGGCCTCCCAGGCGGCATGGGTCTCGGCCAGAAGCGGCGCCGAACCCGAGACGAAGAGGCGCATGTGGGCGACCAGCGCGCGGGACAGGCGCGGGTCGTCCAAGAGGCGGGTGTAGAAGGTGGGCACGCCCATCATCGCGGTCGCCTGCGGCAGCGCCGCGATCACCGCATCGCGGTCGAAACCGGGCAGGAAGATCATCGATCCGCCGGCAAGCAGCGTGATGTTGGTCGCCACGAACAGCCCATGGGTGTGGAACACCGGCAGGGCGTGCAGCAGCACGTCGTCTGCGGTGAAGCGCCAGAGATCGGCCAGCACCTCGGCGTTCGACAGGAGGTTCCGATGGGTGAGCATGGCCCCCTTCGACCGTCCGGTGGTGCCCGAGGTGTAGAGCAGCGCCGCGAGGTCATCGGGCGCGCGCGGGGCAGGCGCGAAGCCTTTCGGCCGGGCGGCCGCGCGCGCGTCGAAGCTGCCGGTGCCGTCGGGGGCGAGCGTCTCCAGCAAGGCCCCGCAGCGGGCGGCGACGGGCGCGAGCGCATCGGCGCGCGCGGGGTCGGCGATCAGCAGTTTCGCGCCCGAGTCGGCAAGGAAGTATTCCACTTCTCCGGGGGTGTAGGCGGTGTTGAGGGGCAGGAACACCACGCCGGCCATCACCGCGCCGCCATAGACCGCGAGCATGCCGGGGCATTTCTCCGCCTGCACCACCACCCGGTCGCCTGCCTCGAGCCCCGCCGCCCGCAGCGCACCGGCCGCCTGCGCGCAGAGCCCGTGGAACGCCCTCCCCGACAGCACCCCGCCGTCGGGAAGATGCATCAGCGGTCGGTCGCGCTCCGCCAGCGGGGCGAACAGCGCGTCATGCAGCGGGTTTGCCATGCTCGACCGTCTCCTTCTGGGCCCGGGCAGCGGCCGCCGCGGCATCGGCGGCGGCCTTCGCCAACCCGCGCACGCCGCGCGTCGCCGCCACGCTGCCACGGGCGGCGTAGTCCTCGTGGTTCTGTTCCACGGCGCCGGGGTCGTAGAGGTAGTTGACCATCGCCCCGCAGGACTGGCGCAGCCCGCGCGGCGAGAGGTCGGCGCGGGCATGCACCTCATGCACCTGCGCGCCGTTGTCGAGGTGGAAGCGCGCCACCGGGTCGCGGGGCTTGCCGTCGGCGCGCTTGACGTCGAGCAGGTAATGGGCGGCGAGCTGGCGCAGCGCCAGAGCCTCCGCATCGGTGAAGCCGACGTCGGTGGCCGCGGTCTTCCGCGAAAGCCCGTCGGCCGCAGGATCGCCGGCCTCGGCCCGCTCGGCCAGCCAGCCCGCGAGCCCCGGGATCGGCGAGAGGGTGACGAAGCTTCTCAGATGCGGCAGCTCCATCCGCAGAAGCTCGACCACCTGCTTGATCAGCGAGTTGCCGAAGCTGATGCCCCTGAGCCCTGCCTGGCAGTTCGAGATCGAATAGAAGGTGGCGGTGTCGGCCGTGCCCGGGTCGAGCACCGGGCGGTCGGCCGCAAGCAGCGCCTGCACCGAGCCGGGCAGGCCCTTCACCAGCGCCACCTGCACGAAGATCAGCGGCTCGTCGGGCATGGCCGGGTGGAAGAAGGCGAAGCAGCGCCGGTCGGGCGGGTCGATGCGGGCGCGCAGTGCGTCCCAGTCGCCGATCTCGTGGACGGCCTCGTAGTCGATGATCTTCTCCAGAAGCCGCGCCGGGCTCTCCCAGGTGATCTGGCGCAGCACCAGGAAGCCGCGGTTGAACCAGGAGGCGAAGAGATGGGCGAAGTCGAGATCGGCCCGGGCCAGCGCCGGATCCTCGGGGATGAGGCGCAGGAGGTCGGCGCGCATCCGCACCAGCTCGCCGGTGGCGCCGGGGGCGTGGTTCAGCCGGCGCAGAAGCTCCTGCCGGCGCGGCTCGGCGGTATGCACGACGCGGTCGAGCGCTACGGCGTCGCGGGCCTCGGCATAGGCGGCGGCGGCCTCGGTGACGGCGGCGGGGTCGATGTCGAACTCCTCGGCAAGCATCCGGAAGAAATCGCGCCGGCCGTCGGCGTCGAGGCCGCGATAGCGCGCGAGGATCTCGCGGGCGAGACGCATGCTGGAGACCTCGCCCTCGCCCGAGAGCAGTTCGGCGCAGAGCCGCGCCATGGGCTTGTCGCCGCTCGCCCGGAACGGCATGAACCGCCGCTCCACCAGCTGCCCCAGCAAATCCCCCAGAAATCCCGTCCGCGTCATCATCAGGCTCCCCTTGCCGCCCGTCGCTCACCGCGCCGGCCCCATCCCCGACTCCGGCCCAGCCTGCGGAAGACGCACCCTATCACGATCCCCGGACCCCTGCAGCCGGCACCGGCCCATGCGCCCCGATGGATGGCCTCGAGGCTGATGTCGGAAGCGTCCGGGTCCTTGGCAATGGGGCATCCCCGCCGGGCGGCGGGATCGGGCCGATCCCGATGCCGCCGCGCTCAGGGCCCGGGCCGGGCGCAGGGTGCGGTGTGAGGGCCGGCGCGCGGCGGCCGGGCAGCGCCGGCAGGCCGCCGACAGGCTGCCGAC
>PUNI01000592.1 GCA_003551745.1 Paracoccaceae bacterium
CCAGCCGCAGCCGCGGGTCGGGGTGGGCACGCGCAATGGCGGCGGTGTCGTCGGTGGCTCCGTCATCGACCACCACGATCTCGAAATCGGCAAAGGTCTGGCGGCTGAGCGCGGCCAGCGTGGCCGGCAGGGTGGCGGCGGCGTTGAAGGCGGGCACGACGATCGAGGCGCGGGGCATGGGGGGCTCCTTTCAGCGGGCGAAGAGGGCGCGGCGGACGGGCCGCGGCAGGGCGGGGGCGGCCAGCGCGGCCAGGGCGGTCAGCGCGCCGCGCCGTGCGGGCGAGAGAAAGCCTGCGGGGCTGGTGGCGATCCCCTCGGCGGTCAGCCTGAGCGCGGTCAGGCCGCCGGCATCCAGCCGCAGCGCGCGGCGGGCGAGGTGGCGCAGATGGATTGCCTCGGCCCGCGCGTCGGGCAGGACGCCGAAGCGGCGCGCGGTGGCCAGCGCCGCGGCGCGGCCCTCACGCATGGCGGCGTGGTCGGCCGACAGGCCCCGCGGGCTGGTGCGATACCAAACCAGCCGTTCGGGCAGGCCGATGATGCGCGCGCCCTGACCCGCCAGACGGATCAGCCATTCCAGGTCCTCGTTGTGGACAAGCTTCGCGTCGAAACCGCCCGAGGCCGCGAAGACCGCGCGCCGCACGCAGAGGTTGGACAGGGTGCAGACCGGATTCTCGCCGATCAGCGTGCCGATGCGGAGCGGTCCGGGCGGGACGGTCGAGGTCACCCGTGAATCGCCGGGCCGGTGGCGGAAGAACTCGATGCCGGCAAAGGCCGCGTCGGTGGCGGGGTCGGCGAAGGCCTCGGCCATGCGCGCCAGCTTCTCCGGCGCCCAGAGGTCGTCGGCATCGAGAAAGGCGAGGATGTCGGCCTGTGCCTGCACCGCCCCGTGATTGCGCGCGGCGCTCGGCCCCTTTTCGGGGTTGGCCAGCAGCCGCACGCGCGGGCCGGCGGCCGCGGCGATCGCCCGCGTGGCGTCGGTGGAGCCGTCGTCGACCACCAGCGCCTCCCAGTCGGTGCAGGTCTGGCGGTGCAGGCTGGCCAGCGTGGCCGGCAGGGTGGCGGCGGCGTCGAAGGCGGGAATGATGACGGAAAAGCGCGGCATGGATCAGACCTCCAGCGGGCGGGGACGGAAGGCGGCGGCCAGTGCCGGCGCGGCGAAGACGATCTGGGTGAGGCCGGCGACCGCGAGATAGCCCCAGGCGATGGCCTCGATCCCGTGTGGCGCGAGCGCGGCGGTGGTGCCGATCAGGGCCGCGGTCATGACGGCGGTGCGGGTGAACTCGGCGCCCGCCCGGCCCTCGCTGCGCAGCCACTGCGCCGAGGCCGACCAGAGGACGGCGGGAATGGCGGCCAGGCAGAGGATCGACACGACCGGGGCGATATGCGCCCAGTCCGGCCCCAGGAGCAGCGGCACATAGACCGGCGCCAGCGTCGCCTGCAGCACCACCACCGGCGCGATCAGCCCCAGCGCCAGCAGCACCGCCTGCCGCATCGCCGCCGCCCGGTCCTGGGCGCGCGCCAGATGCGGAAACAGCACCGTGGAAAGGGCGACGGAGAAGGAGTTGGCCAGCCCCAGCCCGGCGTTGAAGGCCAGGAAATAGACCCCCAGCACCTCGGCGCCGGCCAGCGCGCCGATCACCAGCTTGTCGGCCTGAAGCCGCAGCGCCTTGACCACCTCGACCCCCAGCACCGCGGCACCGAAGCCGGCGAAGTGGCGCAGCGGCACCCGGTCGGCACCGGGCTCGGGCCGCCAGGGGCGCAGCCGGCGCATCGCCACCAGCCAGATCGGCGCCGCGATCAGCCGCGGCAGCACCAGCGCCAGCGGCCCGGGCCAGACCAGCGCCAGAACGGCGGTGGCGAGGTTCGCCCCCACCACCTGACCGCCGGCGATGGCCGCGGTCTGGCGCATCCGCCCCTCGCGCATCGCCAGGGCGGCCTGCACCAGCCCGCCGGGCATGAACAGGTATTCCCCCGCCAGAACCGCCAGCAGCACGAAGAACAGCCAGTCGCCCCAGATCAGCGCCGCCGCGAACCCGAGGCCCAGCTGCAGCACGAACAACCCCAGCGCCCAAATCCAGAAGATCCGGTGCGCGGTGGCGCAGGTGGCGGCCAGCCGGTCCTCGGGCGCGGCGATGATGCGCTGGCTCACGCCGTTCTCGGTCAGCGATTTCAGGATGTCGGCCGCCGCCAGCGCCGCCGCGGCGATGCCGATGGCGGCGGCGTCCATGCTGCGCGCCACCGCGATCACCACCAGCAGCCGCGACGCCTTGGCTGCCGCCTCGGAGGCGCCATAGGCGAGCAGATGGCCGGCAAACGGGCCGGCGGGGCGAAGGCTGCGGATGGGCATGGGGCGCTCCGGGGCGACATCGTGGTTGACGCTTTCCTAACGCGCCCGCGCCGGTGGCGCGTGTCCGCAACGGCACAGCCCGGCAGGGCGGCAGGAGGCCCGGCCTATCCCTCGGGATAGACAGCCAAGCCCTTCGCCCCTATGGCTTGCGGGGGCGGTTCCGGGGCAGGAGCCTGGCAGCACGGGCGACCACCGGAGGCGGGCAGAGGCGATGCGAAGGGCGGGAACAGGGCTCCTGGTGCTGGCGGTCGCGCTGGCAGCCTGCGGCCCGCGGCCGACGCCGGACAACCCCGAACCCGTGCGCGAGGGCGGCGCCTACCAGGCCGAATACCGCGACCCCGCACGCCCCGCCGAGGACCCGCAGGCCCGGCGCTCGGCGCAGATCAACGCCGCGCGCTGCCACCCGCCCCGCGGCGATGCGGGCCCCGCCAAGGGCGCGCGCGGCCTGCCGCAAGCGCTCCGGGCCGAGGCGTTGTCGCCCGGCGACCTGCTCGATATCCGCGTGGCCGAGGACGAGACCTTCACCGGTGCCTATGTCGTCTCGCGCGACGGGATGCTGCGACTGCCGTTTCTCGCGCCGATCCCTGTCCAGGGCCGGGCGGTGGAGGCGGTGGAGGACGCCATTGCGGACGCCCTGCTGGCCGGCGCGTTCTTCACCCAGCCGCCGCGGCTGTCGGTGCGCCTGCGCGACTTCGCGCCGGCGCGGGTGACGGTCGCCGGCGCCGTGTTCGAGCCGCGCGCGGTCGAGATCGGCGGCGTGCGCGGCGATGAGGTCGACACCGCCCGGCAGGCCGCCCTGGGCGCGGCGGGTGAGGGCCGCACCCTGTCGGCGGCCCTGCGGGCGGCCGGCGGCGTGCGCCCCGACGCCGACCTCTCGGCGGTGGAGCTGCGCCGCGGCGGGCGGCTCTACAGCCTCGATCTGCGCGGCGCCGTCACCGGCGCGCCGTTCGAGGATGCGCTGCTGCTGGCGGGCGACGCGGTCTCGGTGCCCTCGCGCGGGTGTTTCCAGAGCGCGCTGATGGTGCCCGGCCCGGTCAGCCCGCCGGGCATCACGCTGTTTTTGTCCAACCTCACCCAACCCGCCACCGGCAACGCACCGTCGGCCATCGGCCGCGACGCGCGCGAGGTGCCCTGGGGCACCCGGATGATGCAGGCCGTCGTCGGCGCAAACTGCGTCGGCGGCACGCGCGCCGGCAGCGCCCACCGCTCGGCCGCGCTGTTCACCCGCAACCCGGTGACCGGCGCATCGGTGGTGATCGAACGCCGGATCGAGGACATGCGCGCCCGCCCCGACCGCGACGAATACGACCCCTGGCTCCTGCCCGGCGACGCCATCGCCTGCTACGACAGCAACGTGACCGGCATCGCCGAGATCGCCCGCGTTCTCGGGCTCGTCGGCGCCGCCGCCCTCCTGGCAGACTGAGGGCGACGATGGCCCCGGTTGCCGGCGCCTCGATGCAGGGCGCCGGATCGGCCGCACTTCCCCGACTGGCTGGACGGATCGGCAGACTTCTCCGGATAGCCACACCCGTCGCGTGGGCGCCGTCGCCGACGCGTTGCCCGGGTGCCGGGCCAACACCGCATTCCTTGCAGCTTATACGGCGTTGCCGGACGCTTCGATGCACCATACCGAAGGGCTCGAACCGCTACCGTGGCGTCCAGCGCCCGGTGCGGAACAGCTGCTGCAACACCCGGATGGCGTCTCCAATGAGTGGCTGCTTCAGCCCGCCGGGGCAGCAGCAATGCCGCTCCTGCATCGGTCGGCTTTCCGCCCTTCACGTCGACTTCAGCGCTTGTAGCATCGCATCGGGCGGGTGCTCCGCAGGTCGGGGCGGGCGG
>PUNI01000056.1 GCA_003551745.1 Paracoccaceae bacterium
CAGATGCGGCCAGCGCTGCCAGATGCAGAGCGGGCAGGGCGCCATCCCCCCCAGATACTGGAAGGCCAGCGCCGCCAGCAGCAGAATGGCGGATCCGCCCGCCGCCAGCCCTATCCGCCTGCCGCGCGTCACAGATACCTCAGCACCACGAACCCGCCGATCAGAAGCCCGAAGAACAAAAAGAACATAAGTCCCAGCCGGCGCTCGATGAAGTCACGGATGGGTGCGCCGAACTTCCACAGGAGCAGCGCCACCAGGAAGAACCGAAAACCGCGGGCGAGGATCGACGTGACGATGAAGAGCGGCAGGTTCATCGCAGCCGCGCCCGCGAAGATTGTGATGACCTTGTAGGGAAACGGCGTGACCCCCGCGAAGGCGATCGTCCAGAACACCAGCGCAGGGTCGTCGTCGAAGCGGGCCTGCAGAACCTCCCAGGCGTCTGTCTTTCCGTAGAATTCCAGAACCGGCCGGCCCACCGTCTCGTAGAGCCCCCAGCCGATGCCGTATCCCGCCACGCCGCCCGCCACCGAGGCGACCATCGCAACCCCTGCGATCAGAAACGCCCGCTGCGGCGCCGCCAGGATCATCGGGATCATCAGCACGTCCGGCGGAATCGGAAAGACCGAACTCTCCACGAAGGCCACCGCCGCCAGCGCCCAGAGGGCATAGGGCGAGCGCGCCAGCGAGATCGTCCAGTCGTAGAGCGCACGGATCATGGGGGAGGTCCTGTCGGAGTTGCCCCATCCAGCATGTGCGGGGCGCGCGGTCAAGCGGAGCACCCCGGCAAGCCCGGCGTCCGGGCCGTTGCCCATGCCCGAGCAGCCCCCGCGACATCGCGGGAGCCCGAGCCCGCAGCCGCGACCCCACGCCGCTGGCCTCTGCGGAGGCGCCATCAGCCCGCCAGGCAGCTGCGCCCGCTTGCCAGAGCCCGGGATTATGTCTAGGCACCCCGTGGCGCGGGGCGTTTCCGGCCGCCGGGCGCGCGGGTCCGCAACTCTGGCGCGCGCGCTGAAACGTCTTTCGTCGGAAGTCGGCCCGGGTCGCTTGGACAACGCCCGGCATTCGTGGCTTGCGGGTGTGGCGGAATGGTAGACGCAGGGGTCTCAAAAACCCCCGCCGCAAGGCGTGCCGGTTCGAGTCCGGCCACCCGCACCAGACCCCCGGACGCCGAGGCAACGCCTTCGGGTATCTCACTGACAGAGACACCGCTGAGTCCGTTTGCCGAAAGCTCCTGGAGACGACAGCGCATGTTCGGAACCCTCGCGGCCGCGTCGCCCATTACCCTGCTCTCCCGTGACCCGGAGTACACCGCACCGGACGCTGACGGAGAGGAACTGCCCGCCTCGGGATCCGCGGCCGCCCAACCCGAAGCCACGGGAAGCGGGCCCATCGCGCGGCGCGGATGCCGCGTCGGTTGCCTTATCCTTCACACCCCCCAACCGTTGCGCTAGAAATTCCCGTGACCGGGGTGTCGGGACAACCCCAACGCAGAACCCGGGAGAGCGGCCACCGGGCCGCGGCGCGGCGACGACGCAGGTCCGTCTCCAGGGGCGGCGGCAGGCCGACCCCTCGACAGCGGCAAGGAGAGAAAGCCCATATGGATTTCGAGCTTTTCGCGCGGGCCTTCGGGGCCCTTTTCGCCTTGATGAATCCTTTTGTGACGCTGCCGGTCCTGTTGTCGCTGACCCAGGGCCAGGCGCCCGCCGAGGTGCGCCGGGTGGGCCTGGTGGCAACCTTCTATGCAGCGGTGGTGTGCGCGGTCGTCGTCGTGGCCGGGCAACCGCTTCTGTCGCTCTTCGGCATAACGGTCGATGATCTGCGGGTCGCCGGCGGGCTGGTGCTCTTCCTGCTCGGGCTCGGCATGGTCACCGGCACCTCGGCGTCCACCACGTCCACGACGGGCAGCGGGGGGCGGGGCGACGGCGCGTCCGACATTGCCTTCTACCCGCTCACCTTTCCGATGATCGTTGGGCCCGGCACGATCGCGACGATCCTGATCTTCAGCACCCAGGCCGACGACATCGCGAAATACACGGCCGTCGCCGGAGCGCTTGTCGCCACTCTGGCGATCACCGGGAGCGTGCTGTTCTTCGCAACCAACATCGGCCGCCACCTGAGCCAGAAGCTGCGGGTCGTCCTGAGCCGGATCATGGGCCTGATCCTTGCCGCGATTGCTGCCGAACTGGTCACCAGCGGGCTCAAGTCGCTGCTGCCGGGCCTGGCCTGACGCTCCGCTCCGCGCGCGCGAACCGGACGGCAACAGCCCCTTTGCGGACTGGCTCCACGCTCCGTGCCCGATGGTTCCGAAGGGCGCGGATCACAAAACGGGCGCCATCAACCGCCGGATCGCGCCGTGTGCCTCTTCCGCGGCCTCGGCACGGAAGCGCGGTGCGAGAGAGCGCGCCCGCCTGCCCGCCGCGGTGTCGTCATGGCAGGCCCGGACGGCCTGCAGGATGGCGTCGGCATCCCGTGTCGCGGGCCATAGCACGCGGCAGGTGCCCGTTGCCTCGGCGGCCCGCGCCGTGACGGACTTTTCCAGATCCACCGGCAAGGCGACGACCGGCAGGCCCGCCAGCAGGGCCAATGAGACCGTCCCCGACTGGGCGGCACAGAGGATCATGCGCGCGCGCCCGACGATCTCGGCGGGCGAGACCGGGGCATCGACGATATGGCGCGCCGTCGAGCGGATACGGGCCCGCTGTTCCGGATCGAACGCGGGCAGATAGAGACGCGCCGGCAGATCCAGCCGCTCGAGGGCCTCCACGATATCCTGCTCCCGGTGTTCGCGCGTCGAGAAATAGACGAAGACCTCCTCGCCCGAGCCGTCCGGTACCGGAGGCAGATGGGGCAGCGGCGGAATGAAGGGCGTGCGCCGGCAGTTCGCATAAGGGTCGAAAACGGAGAGCCCGCGCACGAGATGCACCGCGACGGCATGGATGTCCGTCAGCCGTTCCAGCGGCAGCAGTCCATGCGGCGCCAGCGTGGCGTACACCTGCGCCACCGTCTCCGCTTCGTCGAAGACAGGGGTTGGACGCTGCTCCGGAAAGAGCAGCGGATAGCCTCCGAGACCGGGCGGGGGCACGGTCATGGGAAGGCCCATCGCTACGCTCGGCACACCCAGCGATCGCGCGGCCAGCAGAGCGCAGGGCGCGTTATCGGCGATCACCAGATCGGTGCGGCGGGCGAAGATGACATCCTGCCACCATTTCACCTGCGAGGTCAGGAACTCGCGATGCCGCAGCGCACCGCTGAACGTGTCGCCCCAGGTCGCTGCCCGCGCCTCGGGCGGAAGATCCGGGCTCGACAGCGTCCAAACGAGGCGGTTGCACCGGAACACGCTGTCGCACAGAGAAGCCAGAACCTGCCCTGCCCAGGGCTGGTGAACCGCGGCATCAAAGGCGTATCGGTCGGCCAGCGCCGTGGCCACCGAGGCCATCGCCAGGAGGTGGCCGCGGCCGCCGCCCGTCTCGTTGGCCAGCAGTGCCCGCAACGCGGTGCGTCTAGGCGGCACCCGGTCTCCGTTTCATGTTTCCGCGCGGCGACACACCGCACAACAGCCTACACGGCGTAGTCGCCGTTCTCTTCACCGTTGTCGTCGACCGCCGCGGGTGCAGCCGGGGCAGGCGCCGCGTCGGCATCGCTCGCACCGGTGCCGGCCGGGCAGGTCGGATTGTTCCAATAGGCGATCTCGCCGGTTGGCGTGGTGATTGCCGTGAAGGCATCCATGTCACACCCGGTCGCCTCCGCGCCGGGCGGCGCATTCTGCGCGACTACCGATGCCGGAATTGCCAAGGCGAGCGCCAAGACGGATGTGGTCGCCTGAAATCGAGCCATGATAAACCTCTCCCGTGATCCAGATGCGCACGGGGCCTCCGAGCCGGCAGACCAGACATTCACGGCGCTGGCCAGACAATGCGCGCAAACCCTTCACCCCGCTAATGAATTGTTAACACATTACATTGGCGCATGGAATCGCTTTTTCTGAAAATGGTTAGCGTGTCGCACCGGAGCGGTCAGCGCCTCGACCGGCACAGGTGACCCGGCGCGCGCCTTGCGCAACGGTCAGGGGAATCGCATATGACCTTGGCGGTCTGAGCGGCGCGCCTTGCGTCTGAGGGCTTGATGGATTCTGGGGGTGTGGACCCATGCCTCGGAGCCCATCGCCGCCATGCATCTGTTCCTGA
>PUNI01000552.1 GCA_003551745.1 Paracoccaceae bacterium
CTGCTCGAGCTGGCCCCTCAGGTCGTTCATGTTGAACTGACCCTTCTGGAAGCGCTTCATCATGCGCTCGGCCTGCTCGATCTCGAGCGTCTCCTGCGCCTTCTCGACGAGCGCGACGATGTCGCCCATGCCGAGGATGCGGCCGGCGATCCGGCTTGCCTCGAAGCTCTCCAGCGCGTCGGTCTTCTCGCCGACGCCGACGAAGCGGATCGGCTTGCCGGTCACCGCGCGCATGGAAAGCGCCGCACCGCCGCGCCCGTCGCCGTCCATCCGGGTCAGCACCACGCCCGAAATGCCGAGCTTGCCGTCGAATTCGGTGGCCACGTTCACCGCGTCCTGTCCGGTCAGCCCGTCCACCACGAGCAGCGTCTCCCGAGGTTGGGCGATGTCGCGCACCGCCTGCACCTCGTCCATCAGCACCTCGTCGATGTGCAGCCGGCCCGCGGTGTCGAGGAGCAGCACGTCATAGCCGCCGAGGTTCGCCTGCGTCCTTGCGCGCTTGGCGATCTCGGGCGCGGTCTGGCCCTTGATGATCGGCAGAGTGTCGATGCCGACCTGCGCGCCCAGCACCGCGAGCTGCTCCATCGCCGCCGGGCGGTTGGTGTCGAGCGAGGCCATCAGAACCCGCTTGCCCTCCCGGTCCTTCAGGCGGCGAGCGAGCTTCGCCGTGGTGGTGGTCTTGCCCGAGCCCTGCAGGCCCACCATCAGGATCGGCGCCGGCGGGTTGTCGATCTTCAGCTTCCCGGGCTCCTCCTCGCCGGTAAGCATCGCCACCAGCTCGTCATGGACGATCTTCACCACCTGCTGGCCGGGGGTGACCGATTTCGTCACCGCCGCGCCGGTGGCCTTGCCCTGCACCCGCTTGATGAAATCCCGCGCGACGGGCAGCGAGACGTCGGCTTCCAGCAGCGCGACCCGCACCTCGCGCAGCGCGGCCACCACGTCGGCCTCGGTCAGAGCGCCCTGCTTGGTCAGCCGGTCGAAGACGCCGCCCAGGCGCTCGGACAGGTTCTCGAACATGCGCGGCCCTCCTTCGGTCCGTTCACCGGCCCCCAGATTGGGCCGGCCGCGGCAACTGCCAATCGCACCCGCGGGCGAAGCCTCGCTGACGGGTGTCGATCCCTGCAATCGCAGGGACCGGAAGCGGCGCGCACTCCCGGGGATGTTGCGCGCATACGCCCGCACATGACCCGAGTCAAGCTCGCGGCAATTGACGCAGGCGCGGGCGCAGGGGCAAGCTCGCTCGGCCGGGGCGGTTGAGGAGGCCACGCCCGGCCGCAACCCGAGGGAGGAGACCGCCTTGCCCCAACGACTTCGCTTCGGCGTCTTTCTGGCACCGTTCCACAAGCCCGGCATCAACCCCACGCTGGCGCTGCAGAGCGATCTGGAACTCATCCAGTGGCTCGACCGCTGCGGCTATGACGAGGCCTGGATCGGCGAGCATCATTCCGCCGGCTCCGAGATCATCGCCAGCCCCGAGATCTTCATCGCCACCGCCGCCGAACGGACCCGCCACATCCGGCTCGGCACCGGCGTCGCCTCGCTGAGCTATCACAACCCGCTCTGGGTGGCCGAACGCATCGTCCTGCTCGATCATCTGACCCGTGGCCGGGTGATGCTGGGCGTGGGTCCGGGCGCGCTGCCCACCGATGCAAAGATGATCGGGATCGAACCTTCGCAAACCCGGCAGCTTCTGGAAGACAGCCTTGGCGTCATCATGCAGCTTCTCACCTCCGAGGCGCCGGTCACGTTCAGGAACGACCGCTGGGACCTGCGCGAGGCGCGGTTGCATCTGCGGCCCTATTCGAACCCGCTCTTCGACATCGCCACTGCCGCCGTGGCCTCGCCCGCCGGGCCGCGGCTCGCCGGCCGGCACGGCGTGGGCATGCTCTCGATCGGCGCGACAACGGCCGCCGGGTTCGATGCGCTGGCGCTGCACTGGGACGTGATCGAGGCCGAGGCCAAGGCGCACGGCAAGACTGTGGATCGCGCCAAGTGGCGGCTCGTCGGCCTCGTGCACATCGCCGACACGAAGGAACAGGCGATGCGCGATGTCGAGTACGGCATCGAGCACTGGTTCCATTACTTCCAGGCGGTGGCAGCCTTCCCGCAGATGGCGGTGCCCGGCAACAACGTGCGCGAGATGATCGATTTCGTGAACGACAGCGGGTTCGGCGCGATCGGGACGCCCGACATGGCGGTGGCGCAGATCGAACGCCTGATGAAACAGTCGAACGGCGGGTTCGGCGCCTATCTGATGCTCGCCCACAACTGGGCCAACCCGCAGGCGACGCTAAAGAGCTACGAACTCATCGCCCGCGAGGTGATGCCGCATTTCCAGGGCCACCATCTGGCCACGCTGGACGCCGCCGCCCGCGCCGAGAAGCTGCGCCCGGACCTCGCCGCCAAGCACGCCAAGGCGGTCGAGGACATGCAGGCGCGCTATCAGGCCGAGGTCGCCGCGCGGGTGCACTGATCCCCGTCAGCCGGTCCCGGCGCACCGCACGCGAAATTGCCGGGCGCGGCGGCGGCCGGACCGCCGCGGCCGCGGGCCCGCTCACGCAACCCGGTCTGCATCGGCCTCGGCGAGCAGGGCGGCATGGCGGGCGAGGTAGTCCGCCCGCACCTCGGACGGCGGGCGCGGGTCGAGTTGCAGCCCGGCGACCAGTTCGGGCCGGGGCCGGCCGAAGAAGCGATCGGCTTCCGCCTCGGAGAAGCCGGCGATCCCGGTCGCCTCCAGCCAGGCCGACACCCGGTCGGCGGCCTTGATCGCGCGCTTGACCGCTGCAGGCAGTGTGGCCGGCAGCCCGAAGCGCAGGTGAATCGCCGCCGCGAGACGGGCATCCAGCCTCTCGTAATCCGGCCCGACAGCCGCCTTGACCGGGCTGATCATGTCGCCGATCACGTATTCGGGCGCGTCGTGCAGCAGCGCCGCCAGCCGCCAGCGCGCCGGCTGGCCGGGGTTGGCCCGGCCGAACAACTCCTCGACCAGCAGCGAGTGCTCGGCGACCGAGTAGGGCCAGTCTCCGCGCGTCTGCCCGTTCCAGCGCGCCACGAAGGCCAGCCCATGGGCGATGTCGGCCACCTCGATGTCCACCGGCGTGGGATCGAGCAGGTCGAGCCGGCGACCCGACAGCATCCGCTGCCAGGCGCGCGGCTGGGGCGTTCGGCGTCCGGGCATGGGTCGGTTCCTTTCGGCCAATGGCTAGGCCGCCGGCCGGCGCACGGCAAGGGGGCGGGCGACCCACCCGACCTGCGCGCGGGGCGCGGCGGTCCGAGACGCCCAATCCGGGAGGCGTCCCGCACGGGCCGGCAGGCGCGGCGGCCTGTCCGGGCCGGGACCCCGCCGGTGCGGCGCCGGCCTCAGTCGGCCGCGATGCGGGCGCTGGCGATCTGGGCACCGGGACGGGCGGCGCGGCCGGCGCGGGCGGCGGCCACCAGCGCGGCGAAGAGCGCGCGCTGGCGGCGGGCATAGAAAAGATGCTCGGGGTGCCACTGCACCCCCAGCGCGAAGGGGTCGGTGATGCGCTCCACGGCCTGCACCATGCCGCCGCTGTCGCGCGCCGCCACGCGCAGCCCGTCGGCGAGCCTGTCCACCGCCTGGGTGTGCAGCGCATTCACCCGCATCGTCGCGCCGCCCGCCACCCGCCCCAGCAGCGTGTCCGGCAGCACCGTCACCGTCTTGCGCGGCAGCACCGTCCACACGAAACGGCTGTCGTGATACTGGGCATAGGCGTCCTGATGCAGGCTGCCGCCCAGCGCCACGTTGAGCATCTGCGCACCCCGGCAGATGCCGAGCACAGGCTTGCCCGCGCTCAGCGCCGCCAGCACCAGCCCCCGCTCCAGCGCGTCGCGCTCCGGGTCCAGTCGCGCCGCCGCCACCAGCTGGCCATCGTAGAGATCGGGCGAGATGTCGTCACCGCCGCCCACGATCAGCCCGTCCACATCGGCGATGTCGGCCGGCCGCGCCGTGTCCCAGCGCAGGCCGCGCCCGCCGGCCAGCCACAGGTTGAAGGCCACCAGCGGAAAGATCCGCCAGCCCGACCGGCGCGAGGTGGTCACGCCGATGCGGGGTCGACCGGCCGGCCCGCTCACGGCTGCCAGATCCGGGCGGCGCGCAGTCGCCGCTCCACTTGCAGCGCCCAGTCGCCGCGCACTGTGGTATAGGCCGCGCGATGCCCCC
>PUNI01000115.1 GCA_003551745.1 Paracoccaceae bacterium
GTCCGCCCAGGCGCCAGGCCCGGATCAGGCCCAGAAGCCGCGCCGCCTCGGTCCGGGCGTCGAATTCGGCCACGACCCTGGCGCGGCCGGCCGCCCCCATCCGGCGCCGCAGCCCGGGGTCGGCCAGCAGGCGGTCGAGCCGGTCGGCCAGCGCCCCGGGGTCGCCCGGCGGCACCAGGAACCCCGCCACGCCGTCCTCCACCAGTTCCGCCACGCCGGCAACCCGGGTCGCCACCACCGGCCGGCGGCTTGCAAGCGCTTCCATCAGCACGACCGGCACCCCCTCGGCAAAGCTTGGCAACACGAACACATCGGATCTGGCAAGCCACTGCGCCACATCGGCCTGCGAAAGATAGCCGGTGAAGGTTACCATTTCGGCGATGCCGAGCGCCGCGGCCTGGTCGGCGAGCCGGGCGCGGTGCGGCCCGTCGCCCACCAGAACGAGCCGCAGATCCGGATGGCGGGGCCGCAGGGCCGCGACCGCCTCGAGCAGCATCGGCAGCCCCTTGATCGCATCCAGCCGCCCCACGAACAGCAGCGTGGGCGCGGCGTGGTCGGGCCGGTCCGGCGCGTCGTAGAGCGCCGGCTCCACGCCGCAATGGACGACATGCATGCGGTCCCAGTGGCGCTGATCGGCAAACAGCATGCCCTGGCTGCGGGCGAAATGGCTGATGCAGGCCACGAAGGCGGCCCGCGCGATCTTCAGGTCGATCCGCCAGCGCATCGGCTCGAACAGCTCGGCGGGTCCGTGCAGCATGTAGCTGTAGGGCGTGCCGCCCATTGCGCTTGCCAGCATGGCCACCGAGCAGCTGGAATTGCCGAAATGATTGTGCAGGTGGAAGGCGTCGGTGCGGTGCAGATGGTCCGCGAGCACCCCGGCCTCGGCGAAATAGAACAGCTGGTAGGCAAGCCCGACCGGCCCGGGCGCGCCGGCGCGCAGCGCCAGC
The DNA here is from genome assembly GCA_003551745.1 of Paracoccaceae bacterium. GTDB lineage: Bacteria > Pseudomonadota > Alphaproteobacteria > Rhodobacterales > Rhodobacteraceae > Rhodobaculum. The sequence goes on from PUNI01000115.1 coordinate 948, forward strand.
CCCAGCGCCCCGAGATAGCGCCGCGGCGCCCGGCGCAGACAGGCCCAATGCGCGCCGATCAGGGTCGGCGGACGCAGGGCTGCGGCCTGCACCACGAAGGTGCGGGCGGCCTCGGCCCGTTGTTCGGGCCCGACATGGTGGGCCGCCGCCGTGGCCCGCACGGTGCAGGTGTGCACCTCCACCCCGAGCGCCCGCAGCCCGGCAACCTCGCGCTGGATGAAGGTGTCGGTGGCGCGCGGGTATTCGCCGGTGAGGTAGACGACCGGCCCCGGCAGCGGGGGGGCTGCGGTCATGGAGGCGCTCCGGGGCCGCCCGCCCGGTCATTCGTCCGATCCTTCACCGGGTCTTTCCTCGCGTCCCTTGCCGTGTCTGCCGACGGGCCGCGCGCCGTGTCGTGCCCCGTGTCCTGCGTGCTGTCCTGCGTGCTGTCCTGTGCCTGACCGGACCCGGTGGCGCCCATCCCCCCGCCCCCCGTGCCGCTCTCGGGGCCGTCCCCGCCGCCGGCGGGCCGCAGCCGGTCGGCATGGCGCGCCGTGCTGTAGCGCAGCGGCTTGAAGCGGGCGTCGAAGGTCTCCAGCCGCAGCGGCCCCGGGGCGCGGCGCACCAGTCCCGGCAGCAGCGCCCCGGGCAGCGCCAGAAGGCGCGCGGGGGCCCGCGCCAGCGCCAGCGGCAGCCGCACCACCCGCCGGGGCCAGCCGTCGCGCGCCAGCCGCGCGGCATGGGCGGCCTGGCTCGGCTGATCCGCGCCGATCAGGTTCACCGCAGCAAAGCACCCGGTGCCCGCCACCACCGGATAATCGCTGGGGGCGGGCGCTGTCCGCGCAGCGCACAGCACGGCCGCCGCGCAGTCCTCGACCGTGATCAGCGGCAGCGCCGCCGCCCCGCCGGGCATCACCAGAACGGGGCCGAGCGCGATCCCCAGCCGGGCGGTGCGCATCCGGCCGGGGCCGACGATGGCCCCGGGCCGCAGCGCCCAGACCGCCAGCCCCTCCGCCTGCGCCGCCCGGCGCGCCAGGCCTTCCTGGGCGAGCTTCGCCCGGCAATAGGCGTCGCGCAGCGCGGGGTCGGGCTCCAGCGGGGTGGTTTCGTCGACCTGCACCCCGGCCGGCAGCGCGGCGTAGCCATAGACGGCCATGGAGCTGATCAGCACCAGTCGCGGCGGCCCGGGCCGGGCCAGCATCGCCGCGATCACCGCCTGCGTGGCCGCCACGGTGCCGCGGGCATGGGCCGCGTCGTCGCCGCTGGCCGCCGCGGCGTGGACCACGGCCGTGACCCCCTCCAGCGCCGCGGCCAGGGCCGGCCGGGCCGCCTCCGCTGCGAGGTCGATCACCGCCTGTTCGACCTCCAGCGCGGGATCGTGGCGCCGCACCACCGCGCGCACCCGCCAGCCCGCGGCCTGCGCCGCCCGGACCACCGCCCCCCCCAGAAAGCCGCCCGCGCCCGTCACCAGAAGATGGGGCACCGCCGGATCCGGCCCCGCGCTCACCGGGCCCATGGCATCGGTTCCGGCGGGGTGAAATCGGTCGCCACGGCATGGCTGCCGCCGCCTGCGGGGGTGTCGCGGGACAGCCGCCCGCCGCCCTGGCAGGCCAGCGTCAGCTCGGTGACGTGCAGCGCGAGGTCGGCCGCCAGGCGGGGCCGCCGTCCGGCCGCGATCGCCTCGGCCATCTCGGCGATGGCGCGGCAGAAATCCCGGGTCTGCGATCCGCGATAGGCCGCGATCGTCTCGCGCGGGCCGAGCAGCGGCACGCGCCGCGCAGGCCCCAGGAAGCGGCGCCGGCGCAGCGTCGCGTAGCTGCGCCGGTGCACGGCGGAGCGGTCGCTGCGCGGATCCTCCACCTCCAGCACGCCCGCGTCGCCGAAAAAGCGCAGCCGATGGTCGTGGGCGGCATAGATCCCGTTGGTCATGCGCGCCACCACGCCCGAGCGGAACCGGATGCAGGCCACCGAGAAATCGGCCGCCGGGTGCAGGGCCACGCCCGGCATCTTGTCCGGCATCAGCAGTTCGGCATGGGCGGTCACGGTCTCGGCCGGGCCGAAGAAGGCGCACAGCCAGCTCAGCACATAGCCCGCATGCTCGACCGTGCAGCCGACCTGGAACTCGTCGATGGCCGGCCAGCCCACGCCCGCCTCGTTGATCCATTTCGCCGTGGGGGCGCGCGCCACCATGCCGTCGTCCATCTCGGCATAGACCAGCCGCACCGGACCGATGTCGCCCCGGCGCAGGCACCGCCAGACGGTCTGCGCCACGGGATTGAGCAGCGTGCTCGGCGCGCAGGCCAGCGCGCGGCCGCGCGCCTCGGCCAGCGCCACGAGGTCACGGGCCTCGTCGAGGTCCATGGCCAGCGGCTTTTCGCTCCAGACATGCTTGCCCGCCTCCAGAAGCGCACGGGTGGTCGCGTAATGGGCATGCGGATTGGTGAGGTTGAGCACGAGCGCGACGGTGTCGTCCTCCAGCAGCTCCGCGAAGCTGCGATACACCCGCGCCCCGGTGAGCCGGCCGAAGCCTTCGGCCCGCGACCGCTCGCTGTCGTGCACCCCCGCCAGTTCGAGCTGCGGATGGGCAGGCAGCGTCAGCCGGTACATGTTGGCGACGTAGCCGCAGCCCAGAATTGCCAGACGCATGATCGCCCCGATGATACTGCAGCGCAGCATGCCGACTGCCGTCGGGCGATCCTTTCGCGCCGGACGGTGGAAGTCAAACGCCCTTTCCGTGGAAATGGACGTTCCGGAGGGGCGGCGTTCCGGCGGCATCCGTGTGCCCTGGCGGGTGTGCCGGAGGCCACAGGGCACCCGTGCCGATGTCCGCAGAGGCCGTCGGCCTCGGATCATTGCGCTGCGCAGGGGGGGCGCCGCCGGGCCCCCTGTCCCATCCCCTGTCCCATCCCCCTGTCCCATTCCCCTGTCGCAGCAGGTTCGGCCCGGCCCGGATGCCCCGGTCCGGTCCGGAACGCCCCCGCAGCAGATGCATGCAGACAGCCCCTAGAGCACCAGTGCCTCGGGGGCGCCGACCAGACGATAGCCGGCGGCTTCGGCGACATGGGGTGCGCGCACCTCGGTGGCGCCTTCCAGGTCGGCGATGGTGCGCGCGACCCGCAGCACCCTGTGGTAGCCGCGCGCCGACAGCCCCATGCGCCCGGCCAGCCGGGTCAGCAGCGCCCGGCCGTCGGCGTCGGGCGTGGCCACCTTCTCCAGCAGCGCGCCCTCGGCATCGGCGTTCCCCCGCAC
>PUNI01000251.1 GCA_003551745.1 Paracoccaceae bacterium
AGGCCCGCGCAAGGCCGGCGTCGGAGGCGTCCGCGCGCAGGGCGATGGCGACGCCATAGGCGGCGGTGGCCCCGATCAGCGGCGCGCCGCGCACCCACATGTCGCGGATCGCCGTGGCGGCCTCGTCGAGCGTCTCCAGCGGGCGGACCGCGAACTCGTGGGGCAGCCGGGTCTGGTCGATGATCTCGACCGTCGCGCCGTCGCCGGTAACCCAGATCGAGCGGTAATGGCGATCCCCAACCAGCATCACATCTCCTCACTCTCGATCCGTGAGGCCACGGGTCATCCTCAAGCAAAATATGCCTTGCCAAGGGAGCCGGCAACCGGCGCGGGCCGCCGGGCCGACCGACAGGAAGCTTCGAGATGCTAACAAAAAAGTGCTATCAGCTTCACAGACCCGGCAAGGCAGAGAGGCCGTAACTATCTGAAATAATTTTACTACAGGTGGGGCTCGTGCCGTTGCATGGCCGGTTCGGTTGCGTCTCGAAGTCAAAGCATCTAGATATTTCAGCCCAAACAAGCGTGGAAAGGACAGGCAAACTGGTGACCCGCAAGGACAAGGACGAGACAAAGGGATTCGTTGCGATCTTCGGCTGGAGCCTGCGTTGCATCGACGCGATGGAGAAGTTCGACCGTCGCTATGTGATCGTGGCGCCGGCCTGGGCCGAGGAGTATGCGCAGGCCCATGACATCCCGTTCCTGAGCTGGGATTTCGAGCGCGTCAACGACCGCTCGATGGAACTGGCCGAGACGCTGCGCGACATGGGCGTGGACGTGGCGATTCCGCTCTTCGAGGAGACGGTGGAGTGGGCCGGCGCCGTCAACTCCGTGCTGCTCAAGAACCCGCGTCTTCTGGGGCAGGCGATGCTGTTCCGTGACAAGTCGCTGATGAAGCGGCGTGCGCAGCTCGGCGGTATCCGCGTGGGCATCTTCGAGGAGGCGATGGACCAGACCGACGTCATGCGCTTCCTCAAGCGGGTCAACCAGACGCTGCTGAAGCTTGACGGCGACCCCGACGACCCGATCCACTTCAAGGCCTTCGACAAGGCCGGTTGTCTCGGGCATCGGGTCATCCGCACGCCCGACGACGTCGCGGCCATCGCCGACGACGAGTTTCCGGCGTTGCTGGAATCGCACCTCGACGGCTGGGAATTCGCCGTGGAGGCCTGGATCAAGGACCGCAAGATCCAGTTCCTGAACATCTCTGAATACGTCACCCTGGGCTATTCGGTGTTCGTTCCCGCCACGCCCGAGCTGGAGAAGTGGCGCGGCCGCATCACCCAGGAGATCGAGAAGCTGATCGAGGTCTTCGATATCGACTTCGGCTTCATCCATCCCGAATACTTTGTCACCAATGATGGCACGATGTATTTCGGCGAGGTCGCCTACCGGCCGCCGGGCTTCAACGCGTTCGAGCTCATGGAGCGCGCCTATGGCTTCAACGCCTATCAGGGCCTCGTGCTGGCCTTCGACCCCAAGGCGACGCAGGAGGAGCTGGATGCCTTCTTCCCGACCCCGGTCGAGGACGCCAGCGGCCATGCCGGCTGTTTCGGTGTCTATCCCCGCCGCCGGGTGGTCAGCGAGCTGCGGATCCCCGAGGAGACCGAGAACGACGCCTATTTCGAGTTCCACGAACTCGCGCCGCCGCTGGAGCAGAAGGTGACCAAGCGCACCGCGTTCGGCACCCACTGGGGGCTGGTGTATTTCTTCGGCGAGGATCCGCACCGCATGCGCGACCTGCTCAAGGCGCAGGAAGAACTGGATTTTTACGTCTGACGGCCAGCATGCTGGCGCCGGGCAGCCATAAGGGCCGAGCATGACGATGACGGAGAGCGCCGGTCTGGACGTGCCCCTGCGCAATCTCGACCGGCTGACCGAGCAGCTCGCCGAGGCCTCCAGCGCCGCCAAGCTGAGCTACTGCGGCCGGGTGCTGGAAGCCGCGCGCCGCGTCCTGCTGCGCCCCGACGGGCTGGTTCCGCTGGCCGAGCGGGCCCGGGCGCTCGAGGCGGCGGGCATCTTCGCCGGGACCGACTGGGCCACCCCGGCAGCGCTGTTGCCCGGGCTTGTCGGCAACACGCTTCGGTATGGCGATGCGCCGTCGGTGGTGCTGGAAAGCCTGAGCCTGCTGCGTCTGCTCGAAGCCGCGCGCAGCGAGGTTGGCAGTCCCACGCTGCCGGCGGAAACGGCGCATCATTTTCTGACGCAGGTGCTCGCGCTGAACCTCGACCGGCTCTCCGGCGCCAGTTCGGAGGCCGACCGTGGCGCGGCGCATGGCCTCGGCCCGGCGGTGGACCGGTTGCTGGCCTTCCTGATGGCCGAACTGGGGGCCGAGAACCTGCTGGCGCCGCTGGTGGACGAGGTGTGGCGGCTGCTCTCGCAGCGCCCGCTGCAGGTCGATCCCGTCAAGTCGATGATCACGCAGATCGCGGTGGCGCTGGCGCGGGGCCGGATCGGGGCCGGCGAGGCGCATCTGGGGGCCGACCGGCTGATCAGCGCGCTGTTCGGCCCGTCGGGGCTGAGCCGCGATGACCCGGGCCTCGAGGCCTATCGCCAGAGGCTGGACGGGGCCGACGACATTGCCCTTCAGGCCGAGGCGGCGGCCATGGCGCGGGCGATGCATGACACCGGGCTGGTGTCGGACTATCACGCGACGCTGGTCACCTGGCTGGTGGAGACCGGGCGCGGTGCGGCCCTGCCGCATGCCCTCGGTCTCTCCAGCACCGGGCTCGACGCGCTGCGCTGCTATGAGGCGCTGGTGCATTGCCTGATCCGCGAGGCGGTGCGCCCGGCCACGGCGCAGGCAGTGCTGGGCCTCGCGCTGATGCTGGAACGGGGCATCCTCTATGCGCCGCCGGTGGCGCCCTCGCTGTGGCGGCTTCTGGAACTGCCGCTGTCGCCCGCCGCGGAGGCCGCGCTGCTGGCCGCCTGCGGCCCGGCCGAGCCGGCGCGGGTGCGGATGCTGGCCGGGGTCCTGATGCTGCTGGGCAATCCGCTGGGCATCGGGCAGGGCAACAACCCCACCTGCCAGTCGGCCCGGGCGCTGGCGATGTGGGCGCTCAACGATCCCGACTATCTGCTGTGGCTGCTGACCAACGCGCTGCGCCATGACCGCGTGGTGATCCATTTCGAGGGCCAGCCGCTGGACAGCGCGCTGCTGCCGCCCGGGCTGGTTTCGGGCACGCCGCTGGATGCCGATCCCGTATCGGTGCTGCTGGTGCCGCAGATCGACCGCATCTATGCCGAGATGGGCCGCCGCGTCGTGGGCCGCGGCGAGGACCCGCACCGCTGGATCAATCCCGAGCTCCACGGCTGGTGGGTCGGCCGCGAGTTCCACATTGCGGTGGACATCGCCACGGGCAAGCTCGCCGATCACGCGGGGTTCCTGCGCCGGTTCCATGCCGGATATCACCCGCTGCACAACGGCAACCAGATCGTGATCCACCCCCAGCCCGCCGGCATCGCCGTGACCGACAGCCTCGGGCGATTCGTGGGCTGGCACGCCATCGCCATCACCCGCGTGGCGCTGGATCAGTCGGGCGAGATGCGGGTTTATTTCTTCAACCCCAACAATGACAGCGGACAGGATTGGGGCTGCGGCGTCGTGGTTTCCACCAACGGCCGCGGCGAGCGCTTCGGCGAAGGCTCGCTGCCTTTCGGACAGTTCGCCTCGCGGCTCTATCTCTTCCACGATGACGGGCTCGGCAATGGCGAGGTCGTGTCCGTCCCCGACGCCACCATTGCCGAGATCGAGGCGATGGCCCGTGAAAGCTGGGCCGCCGCGCGCCAGCCCGCCTGATCCCTCCTGATCCCGCGTGGACCCGCCGCCGCCGGGCGGCCGGCGGGGCCCGGGCCTCTGCCACGCATTGCGCCGCACGCACGCGTGCCCCAAGGCGGCGCGGGCTGCGCCTGTCCGCGTCGCCGCAGGGCTGCGGGGCGGACTCGACTCGCAGAGGAACAGGCGCTAGCTGGAAAGAACAAATAGCGAACTAAAGCCGAATCCCCGATGCCCGCGCGCCGCATGCTCTCGCTCTGGTTTCCGCGCCTGGCGGCCGAACGGCTGCTGCGGCGGCTGGGCATCGCAGGGCCCTTCGCGGTGGTGGCCGAGGAGCGGCAGATGCAGCGGCTCGCGGCGCTGTCGGCGGCGGCCGAGGTGGCGGGGCTGCATCGGG
>PUNI01000451.1 GCA_003551745.1 Paracoccaceae bacterium
CTGCAGCGCGTTGACGAGGAAGGTCGCCTGATCCTCGTTCCACGGGATGATGTCGATCTTCTCGCCCTGCAACTCGTTGACCACCGCCTGCACGCGGCTGCCGCGCATGCCGACGCAGGCGCCCACCGGGTCGATCGACCCGTCATATCTGATCACCGCGATCTTGGCACGGCTGCCGGGATCGCGGGCCACCGCCTTGATCTCGATGATGCCGTCGTAGATCTCGGGAACCTCCATCTTGAACAGCGCTGCCATGAACTCCGGCGCGGTGCGGCTGAGGAACACCTGCGGGCCGCGCACCTCGCGGCGCACGTCGCGGATGAAGCAGCGGATGCGGTCGTTCGGACGGTAGCTCTCCCGCGGGATGCGATCCGAACGGCGCAGCACACCCTCGCCACGGCCGATGTCGACGATCAGGTTGCCGTATTCCTCGCGCCGCACCACACCGTTGATGATGGTGCCGGCGCGGTCCTTGAACTCCTCGTACTGGCGTTCGCGCTCGGCCTCGCGCACCTTCTGGAGGATCACCTGCTTGGCCGATTGCGCCGCGATCCGGCCCAGCTCCACCGGCGGCACCTCGTCGACGATCTCGTCCCCGACCTGCGGGTCGTCCAGATACTGCTTCGCCTGCGCGACGTTAAGCTGCGCATGGTGGTTTTCCAGCTCTTCGTCTTCCACCACGGTGCGCACCCGCGTGAAGGTCGCCCGCCCCGTCTTGCGGTCGATCGAGACGCGGATGTCCATGTCGGCGCCGTAGCGGGACTTGGCGGCCCGGGCGAGGCTGTCCTCCATCGCCTCGACGACCAGCGCGGGGTCGATCATCTTCTCGCGGGCAACGGCCTCGGCCGTCTGCAGAAGCTCAAGCTGGTTGGCACTGGTGATGGCCATGGCTCACTCCTTCGAGGAGGCGGACGCGCCGCCGTCGGTGTCTGGGCTATCCGCCCCGTCGTGGGCCGGGTCGGGGATCTCGTCATCGGGTTCGACCGCATCGAAGGCGGCGGGATCGAAGGCGGCCTGGGCCTTCTGCTTGCGCAGGGTCTCGGCCACCAGCGCATCGGTCATCACCAGCTTGGCATCGGCCAGCCAGTCGAACTTCAGGCCGACCACGCCCTCGTCGATCTCGATCAGCACATCGTCGTCCTCCACACCGGCGAGCAGGCCACGAAACCGCCGCCGGCCGTCGATGGGCTCGATGGTCTCGAGACGGGCATCGAATCCCTCCCAGGCCGCGAAGTCCTTCAGGCGGGTCAACGGCCGGTCGATGCCGGGCGAGGAGACTTCCAGCGTATAGGTGTCTTCGAGCGGGTCCTCGACATCGAGCAGGGCCGAGACGGCGGTGGAGATGCGCGCGCAGTCGTCCACCACGATGCCGCCCTCAGGCCGGTCGGCCATGATCTGCAGGGTGGCGCGCTTGCCGCCCTGCAGGCGCAGCCGCACCAGTTCGAAACCCATGGCCTCGATCACCGGGCCGACGATGCCGGCGAGGCGCTGGTCGAGGGGGGTTCTGGCGACAAGATCGGTCACGGGTGCTTCTTGCAGGCAGGACAACATGGGAAAGCCGGGCGTTCGGACCGGCAGGAACGAAAAAACGGGCCCAGCGGCCCGTCATCATCTTCCGGTGGAGCATCGGGTGTGGAGACCGATGCGCCGCTGCTGATGTGCAAGTAGTGGCCGCAGCGAAGGAATGCAAGCCCGATCTGGAGGCCCAGCGCCCTACTCGGCCCTTGACGGCAAATCACCCCTCGGGCTAGCTGGCGGGAAAGCGTGGCGAACACGCGCGAGCAGTACCGGAGACATGTCCCATGCCCTTCGCTTCCCTTCTCCGCAAGGCGGCCGTAGCTTTCGTGCTGGCGCTGGGGCTCGCGGGCCCGGCTGCCGTGCCCGCAAATGCCCAGGGAACGGTGCTGCTCTCCTACGGGCCCGACTTCGGCCAGCCGAGCCAGGATCGCTGGCGCGGCGGCTACCTCACTCTGGAACAGCGGCCCGACCGGGTGATCTGGAGCGCGCTGAGCCCGATCTACTCCTTCGGCATCTCGGGCAAGGGCGACGGCTACGTCTCGGCCGGGCTGCGGGCGGACGTGCCCCTCGGCCAGTGGCTGCTGACGCCCCATTTCAGCCTGGCCTTCTATCAGGCCAGCGGGGGCGGCTTCGACAGCCGCGAGCTGATCCAGTTCCGCACCGGCTTCGACGCCTTCGTGCCGGTGACGCAGCAGGTCTGGCTGGGGCTGGGCTATTACCACATGTCCAACGCTGGCATCACCCGCAAGTCGGCCGATCTCGACGTTGTCCGGCTCGGCGTGCTCTGGCGTTACTGACGGCGGGGCGCCGGCGCGGCGTCAGGCGATTCCCAGCGCGACCGCCTGCCTGCGCAGGGTATCGGTGGTGCGAACCAGCTCGGCGCTGATCCCCGGTTCAGACAGCGCGTGGCCGGCCAGCGGCACGAGCGACAGCGTGCCGCGCGGCCAGCGCTCGGCCAGCCGGTAGGCCGAGACCGGCGGGCAGATCATGTCATAGCGGCCCTGCACGATGCGGCCGGGGATCTCCGCAAGCCGGCCGGCGCGCGCGAGGATCTGGCCGTCGCCATCCAGAAAACCGCGGTTGATGAAATAGTGGTTCTCCAGCCGGGCGAAGGCGCGGGCGTAATCGGCCGGGCCCTCGCCGCCGATGCCACGGTGATCGATGGCCGCGAGCGCATTCTCCCAGGAGGCCCAGATGCGGGCATGCCGCGTCTCGATCAGGGCGTCGCCGGAAAAGAGCCGGCGGTTATAGGCCGCGATCAGATCGTCACGCTCGTCGGCCGGAATCGGTGCGAGGAACTTCTCCCAGAGATCCGGAAAGAACCGCCCTGCCCCGCCTCCGTAGAACCAGTTCAGCTCCTCCAGCGTCATCAGGAAGATGCCGCGCAGCACCAGATAGGCGGCGCGGTCGGGATGCGCCTGGGCATAGACCAGCGCCAGCGTCGCGCCCCAGCTGCCGCCGAATACCACCCAGCGGTCGATCCCGAGGGTCGTGCGGATACGCTCGATGTCGGCGACGAGATGCCAGGTGGTGTTGGCCTCGACACTGGCGTGCGGGCGCGAGCGGCCGCAGCCGCGCTGGTCGAACAGGACGATGCGATAGGCCTCGGGGTCGAAATAGCGCCGCATCGCCGGCGAGCAGCCGCCGCCGGGCCCGCCGTGCAGCACGATCACCGGGATACCCGCCGGGCTGCCGCATTGCTCGACATAGAGCCGGTGGCCGTCGCCGACGTCGAGCATCCGCTGATCGAAGGGCTCGATCGGCGGATAGAGATGCGCGGCTGCGCGCTTTTGGTCTGCGACGCGGTCCATAGCCGTTCTATATACACCGCCGAACGCCCCGGCCACGGGGAAGCGCATGGAAATCGAAAAGAGGACGATATGCCCACCGACAGCAGCGTTGATCCCGCCGAGATCGCCAAGTTCGAGGCGATGGCCGCCGAGTGGTGGAACCCCGAGGGCAAGTTCAAGCCGCTGCACATGCTCAACCCCTGCCGGCTGCAGTATGTCACCGACCAGATCGCCGCCGAGTTCGGCCGCGACACCACGAAGCCCAGGCCCTTCGCAGGGCTCCGGATCCTCGACATCGGCTGCGGCGGCGGGCTCTTGTCGGAGCCGATGGCGCGGCTCGGCGCGGAGGTGATGGGCGCCGACCCGGCGCCGCGCAACATCCCCGTCGCGCGCATCCATGCCGAGCAGGAGGGGCTGGAGATCGACTATCGCAACACCACGGCCGAGGCGCTGGCGGAGGCGGGCGAGAGCTTCGACGTCGTGCTGAACATGGAGGTGATCGAGCATGTGCCCGACCCGGCGGCCTTCGCCGTCACCTGCCGGAAGCTTCTGAAGCCCGGCGGGCTGATGATCTGCTCGACGATCAACCGCAACGCCAAGAGCTTCGCGATGGCGATCGTGGGGGCGGAATACGTGATGCGCTGGCTGCCGCGGGGCACCCATGAGTGGCGGAAGTTCATCACCCCGGACGAGCTCTACGGGCTTCTGCGCGACGCCGGGCTGGAACCGGTGGACCGCAAGGGCTTCGTGTTCAACCCGCTGCGCTGGAGCTGGGGGATATCGGCCAGCGATCTCAGCGTGAACTACGTCACCGCCAGCACCCGCCCGGCGGCCTGACGCCGCGGGCGCGCGCCTGAGGC
>PUNI01000401.1 GCA_003551745.1 Paracoccaceae bacterium
GGCTTCTGGCCCGCCGGCGCGGGCCCGTTTTCTTGCGCCAGATCAAGGCCCGTCGCCCCCTCTTGCTATTTCCTCGACGGCGCAGGACAGTGTGGCAAGAGGGGGAGGACAGGATGTACAGCAAGATCGTCGTCGCCGTGGACATCGGCCACGGAGAACTGGGCCGGATGCTTCTGGAAAAGGCGGTGCAACTTCTCGACGAGGGCGGCGAGGTGTTCCTGCTCTACGTGCTCGAAGAGGTGCCCTCCTACATCGCGGCCGAACTGCCCCATGACCTGACCGAGCGCCGCAATGCCGAGGCGCGGGTCGAGCTGAAGTCGCTGGTCCACGGGCTGAGCGCGACAACCCATATCGAGGTGCGCACGGGCGCGCCGTCGGGCCAGATCCTGCAATGCGCCGAGGATCACGGGGCCGACCTGATCATGATCGCCTCGCATCGCCCGGGCCTGAGTGACTATTTCATCGGCTCGACCGCGGCCCGTGTGGTGCGCCACGCCCAGTGTTCGGTGCTGATCTCGCGCTGAGCCCGCCACCTCACGGCCCGAATCCGGACAGCCCTGCCACCGGCGGCCGGCCGGTCAGACGTGCGTGCTCCTGCAGAGCGAACCGGTCGGTCATTCCGGCCACATAGTCGGACACCAGGCGCGCCAGCGCCGTGCTGTCCTCGGCTGCCGCCACGTCCGCCTGCCATTCCGCCGGCAGATGGCGCGGCTCGGCCATGAAGAGGGCGAACAGTTCCTTCACCGCGACGGTCACCTCCGCCCGCATCGCCATGACCGAGGGCGCCCGGTAGAGCCGGTGGAACAGGAAGGCGCGGATCACCTTCAGATCGGCGAACATCGGCTCGGAAAAGCGGATGATCGGATGGCCGAGCGCGCGCACAGCCGCGGCGCTGTCCGGACGGGCCTCAGCCAGGCGCGCCCTGGCCACGGCGATCACATCCTCGACCATCGCCCCGAACACCCGGCGCAACGCCTCGTGGCGCCGCCGCATCGGCGCAAGTCCCGGCCAGCGCGCATCCACGGCGGCGAAGGCCGGCCCGGTGACCGGAAGCTCGGCGAGATCGCTCTCGGTGAAGAGGCCGGAGCGCAGCCCGTCATGCAGGTCGTGATGGTTGTAGGCCACATCGTCGGCGATCGCGGCCACCTGCGCCTCCGGCCCGGCATGGCTGGCGAGCTCCAGATCATGGCCCAGGGCATACTCGGCCAGCGCCCAGGGCAAGGGTGGCGCCACCGGGCCGTTGTGCTTGGCGATCCCCTCCAGCGTCTCCCAGGTCAGGTTCAGCCCGTCGAAATCGGCATAGTGGCGCTCCAGCCGGGTGACGATCCGCAGCGCCTGTGCATTGTGATCGAACCCACCATGGGGAGCCATCAGCTGCCCCAGCGCATCCTCGCCGGTATGGCCGAAAGGCGGATGGCCGAGATCATGCGCCAAGGCGACCGCCTCGGCCAGATCGACGTCGAGGCCGAGGACCTTCGCCAGCGTGCGCGCCACCTGCGCCACCTCGATCGAATGGGTCAGGCGGGTGCGGTAGTAATCGCCCTCATGCTCCACGAAGACCTGGGTCTTGTGCTTGAGTCGGCGGAAGGCCGAGGAGTGGATGATGCGGTCGCGATCGCGCTGGAAGGCCGGGCGCCAGGCGCTTTCGGCCTCCGGAAACAGCCGCCCCCGGCTGTGCGCGGGGTCGCTGGCATAGGGGGCCTGCATCGCTGCCTCGTGCTTGTCGGTTCCGCCCGCCGCGGTTATATCTCGAAGTGAAAGGCTCGGAAATGCCCGACCGGAGGGTCGCCATGACGCTCGACAACATCACCGTCCCACCCAGCGTGACCGACCGCGCCTTCGCGCGGCTGGCCGAGATCATCGCCGAGGCAGGCGAGCGACAGGCGCTGCGCGTGGCGGTGGAAGGCGGCGGCTGTTCAGGCTTTCAGTACGACATCCGGCTCGACGAGCCCACCGAGGAAGACCTCGTGCTGGAGAAGGACGGGGTGCAGGTGGTGGTCGACAGCGTGTCCCTGCCCTTCCTGGCCAATGCCGTGATCGACTACTCCGAAGAGCTTATCGGGGCCCGCTTCGTGGTGCAGAATCCCAACGCCAGCGCGAATTGCGGCTGCGGCATCAGCTTCTCGATGTAACCGCGAGATCGGTGGTGCCGTCCCGCCGGGCCGTGGCCGAGGGCTGCGTGCAACGCCGGCCGGTTTACATCTGACCGTCATGCGGTAGACTCGGCGACACTAGGAAAGCACCCGCCGATGCTGGCGGCCTTTCGAAACCCATCTCCCATCACCAGCGAGGAAGACCCATGGCTGAAGCGAAGCCGGGCGACACCGTCCGTATTCATTACACCGGCAGACTGACCGACGGCTCAACCTTCGACAGTTCCGAGGGCCGCGATCCGCTGGAATTCACGCTCGGGTCGGGGCAGATCATTTCCGGTCTCGATGGCGCCGTTCAGGGCATGCAGGTTGGCGAGACGAAGTCCGTCGATGTGCCGGCCGACCAGGCCTATGGCCAGGCCGATCCGAACGGGCGCCAGGCCGTGCCGCGGTCGCAGGTGCCGGCGCATATCCCGCTCGACATCGGCACCCGTCTGCAGGTCCAGGACCCGTCCGGACGGACGATTCCCGTCACCGTGGTCGAGGTCACGGAGGAACAGGTGGTGCTCGACGCCAACCATCCGCTGGCCGGAGAGGATCTGGTCTTTGAGGTGGAACTTGTAGAGATCCGCTGATGGTTGCTCCCCGTGCTGGCTTCTGCCAGTGCTGAGCAGTCGCCGGAGCGGAGCGGGCCGTTGCAGATCGCCACCTTCAACATCAACGGCATCCGGGCGCGGCTGACCACCCTGCTGGCATGGCTGGAGGACAGCCGGCCCGATGTGGCACTGCTGCAGGAGATCAAATGCGTCGATGACGCCTTTCCCCGGGCCGAGGTGGAAGAGCGCGGTTATGCCGTGGAGACCCACGGCCAGAAAGGCTTCAACGGCGTGGCGATCCTGTCGCGCCTGCCCTTGGAGGATGTGCGCCGGGCCCTGCCAGGCGACGACGCGGACAGCCAGGCGCGCTGGATCGAGGCCACGGTGATCGGCCGGCGCCCGGTGCGCGTGGCCGGGCTCTACCTGCCCAACGGCAATCCCGCGCCCGGCCCGAAATACGACTACAAGCTGGCCTGGATGGCGCGGATGCATGCGCAGGCCGCCGATCTGCTGGCCAGCGAAGAGCCCGTGGTGCTGGCCGGCGACTACAATGTCATTCCGCAGGACGCCGACGCCGCCCGGCCCGAGGCCTGGACCGACGACGCGCTCGCCCTTCCCGACAGCCGCGCCGCCTTCCGCCGGCTTCTGTATCTTGGCTATTCCGACGCCTTCCGCCTCCGCGAACCGCGCTCGGGCCACTACAGCTTCTGGGATTACCAGGGCGCCGCCTGGGAGAAGAACGACGGCATCCGCATCGACCATCTGCTGGTCAGCCCGCAGGCCGCCGACCTCCTGACCGACGCCCGCATCGAGAAGGACCTGCGCGCCGGCGAGAAACCCTCGGACCACGTCCCGGTCTGGATCGAACTCGACGCCTGACAGCGTCCCGCCCCTGGCAACGTCCTGAGGCGCTTGGCAGGGGTTTTCGTGTTGGCGCGCCGGGTGGGTGGGAGCTTGCCATCCCGGTCCACCGGCCCGACACGGGCGCAGGGTCAGTCGCTCTGGCCGAAAAGCTGGTCCATGCTGCGGGCCGGCTGGGCGCAGCCGGCCTCGCCGACGATGCGCGCCGGCACGCCGGCCACGGTCTTGCACGCTGGCACATCGGCCAGCACCACCGAGCCGGCAGCGATGCGCGCGCAGGGCCCGACAGAGATGTTGCCCAGCACCTTGGCCCCGGCGCCGATCAGCACGCCGTCGCCGATCTTCGGGTGGCGGTCGCCGTCGGACTTGCCCGTGCCGCCCAGCGTCACCGAATGCAGCATCGAGACATTGTCGCCCACCACCGCGGTTTCGCCGATGACGATGGCATGGGCGTGGTCGATCATGATCCCCTGCCCGATGCGCGCCGCCGGGTGGATGTCGATCGAATAGAGCTCGGACATCCGCGCCTGCACCGTCAGGGCGAAATCGCGCCGCCCCTGCCGCCACAGCCAATGCGCCACGCGATAGGCCTGCACCGCCTGAAAGCCCTTGAAGTA
>PUNI01000104.1 GCA_003551745.1 Paracoccaceae bacterium
ACAGAGCCAGTATAGCACTCTCTCGGCCCGGGTGGCGCCATTGGCGCTGCCCTCGACACCTCCTACTCCTTCTGACAAGCCGGCAGGCTGGCCGGGACGACCGAAGGGTCTCAAAGACGGCTCGCTCCGGTGCTATGCATACGTATTACGAGGCCTGATTGGTATGGTGTCCCCGGATTCCCGCAGAGACCAAAAATAAAGACCTGACCCCCCTTGGGTAAAGACCTGACCCCCCCCTTGCTACGTATACGTATTGCGGGGCCTAATTGGTATGGTGTCCCCGGATTCCCGCAGAGACCAAATATAAAGACCTGACCCCCCCTCTCGGCGGGTCGGAGAGTCTCAGAGATGGCTCGCTCCGGTGCTATGCATATTGCGAGGCCTAATCGGTACGGTGTCCCCGGATTCGCTGACCTTTCTCAAGCAGGTTCTGTCTGATCATTTCTGCGGATCGGCCGGAAGGAAGCGAAGAGGCAGCATGGTTCCTGTTGCCACCGCAAGCCCCCCTCAATCAACTGTGCCTGAACCCGCCGTTCCTGATTGCGCCGACATACCGATCCCGGGTTGGTTCCTGATGGTTCAAGTGCTTGAATGGAACATAGTGGAGGAAACGCGTAGAATACTGAGTACGGCGAATCGGAGAAGTCATGAAGATCACAGTCTTTCCGTTGACCCCTGATCGTTGGGCGGACTTTGAGGCGATATTCGAGGCGAGGGGATGCTCAATGGCTCGAGGGTGCTGGTGCATGTACTATCGGGAGAGCGGACAGCAACATCCGGGTCCGGATGTGAGGCTCGCAGATGTACGAAAGGCACGAATGAAGGAGCTTGTGTCTGCAGGTCCGCCACCGGGCCTGATCGCATACTACGAAGGTCAGCCAGTCGGCTGGGTAGCTCTGGCTCCGAGGACCGATTACCCGAAGCTTCGACGCTCCCCCGTCGCAAAGCCTGTGGATGAACACCCTGTCTGGTCAGTGGTCTGCTTTGTTGTGCCGTCTGAGTGGAGAGGTCGAGGCGTCGCCAGCGCCCTCTTGCGCAAGTCGATTGACTACGCAAGATCCCAGGGTGCCACGATCTTGGAGGCGTATCCGGTGGATAAGCCGGAGCGCAGCCCGGACGACTGGCTGTGGAACGGCACGAAGACCATGTTTGACAGGGCAGGTTTCACAGAGGTGGCGCGACGACGCCCGGAACGGCCGGTCGTTAGACTGACCTTGTGAGGAGATGATGTTGCCTATCACCCGGGTAGCGGGTGACTAAGAGCACTCACTTTCCTGAAGTGTGCAACTCCGGTCATCATCAAGCCATTCACTTCTGCGGGCGGGGGAGATGTCACGAGATAACGGAGTGCCCCTATCGAATATGAGAGGAATCGGCGACAACCTGCAGGGGGGGAACACAGCCAGGGCTGCTCGCTGCATAACACACGGCTCGTGCATGGCTCATAGGTATGGTGTCCCCCGGTTACCGCAACCATGTGTTCATAGGGAAAGACATGATAATGGGCCATGGTGTAAGTCTCCGTTTGCAGGCCAAGACACGTCAATTCAGTTCAATAGATGTCAAAGAGCCGTTCTTGTTGACACGGTAAATAAACGGCCTCGTAGTTGTTTCTATTGCCCTCATGATTCGGTCGTGTGCACGTGCAAAGCACTTCATCTTTTCCCATCTGGAGGCATTGGCGCCCCATAGGTAGAAGCAACCCAAGGCATACTGTTTAACTGCATAAAGCTCATTGGGCCGCAAGTGGTGACTGCTGTCGTGTCCGATGAGTATCCATTGGTTCTGAGCCACAACTGGCATCCATCTATCATCAGGTTCATTCTTGGCAAAATGCTCCTGATGGTAACAGACAGATACTCTCAGCATACGCAGTGTCTTAGGTAGAGTGATGCCTGTATCTCTGTCGAAGAATAGGATCATATCGCTATGGTCACACGTTCGAATTCTAGCGCGTATCTTATCTGTTCCTCAGTCAAGCCAAAATCATCCCTTATCTCAGATATACTCTCGTTTGCCTCTATTCGTCCCCTCACTATCCATGTGGCAATCCCGTCAACAATAGGTGCCCCAAAGGCAATACGAGGGTCAATCACGACGGGCGAATCTCGGCCAGCAACATGCCACACCAGCGCTAGACCATGCTCATAATCGAATTCAGCGAACCTGTCACTCACCATTATTCGCCATGCTTCTTGACCAGCCTTGTCAGCGAATATTAGTTTGCTGTACTCGGTCTCACCTTCGATATCTCTGAGGTCCAGTAGAATATGGTAACCTTCTGTCAGCCATCGCTGTTCAGCAAAGGGATACTCAACGCGGAAAACCTTAGATGCATACTCTCTCGCTCTACGGATTCGTTGCAGCGATACACCCAGCGCTCGAAATGTAGCCACGAAAGCCACTTCGACTAACTGCAAATATGATAACGGTTTTCGCTTTGCCTTAGGTAGCAGCGTCCCGTATCTACTCGGACTATAATGCCAGTAGGCAATAGTCTGGGGAGACGTTCCCGAGTAGCGCGCAGCTTCAGTGATACTGTAGGCAGGCAGGTACAGGCGCCGTCTCCAAGGTTCGTCACTCTGATGAATCATCCAGCTTGGCATGACACCTGACCTCCGCTATGTTACAACTATGTCATTGGGAGTAGATCCACAGCGTAGATATGGGCTGAAGCATAGAATTCTCCCATAAGATTACCTGTCCTCGGTAATGACTGTCAACTCTGCTATTCGAGGATACTGAAGGCAATATCATGATGTCGCTAAGGTAGCCAGTCCTTAGTGCAGAATGTAGAGTCAGACGCAGGCTAACGGCATGACAGCTGGCTCCTGCATCATTAACGGGTATGGTGCCCCCCCCCGATCAGCTTGGTCTGTCTGTAGACCACAGTGTACCGATAATCGTCGGTGGCTGGTATAATGTGGCTAAGAACACTCGGTAAGGAGGCAAGAATGGCTATCGTCCGCTGCGACAGACATCATGTCCGGCTGGCACAGGCAACGAACAGATACGCCAAGAGGGCAAAACCGTTGGGGTACCCTGCCACTGCGGTGATCTGCGGAACCAAGGACTGTACGGACCCAGGGTTGATCTGGCTCACCGAAGAGGAGTTGAGCGAGTACAACCATGGCGAACGGTATTTCGGGGTAAAGACTTTCACGGTGAAGGTCAGAGCTTCAGACGATCTTCTGCCGCTCCCATAGAGCGCGCGTTTCCTTGTTCATAGCATGCGTCTCCCGTGTGATCGGCAGAGCCTGAATGTGGCGGAGTGGAATTATATGTGGCCTTTTCGGCGCAAAAAGAGAAGACACAAGACTAGGTTCGGCACTCCGCGATGCCCATATTGCGGGAGCAAGAAGACTAGGCTAACTCTCGTAGTTCGCTATACTCGAGGTGGTTATCACGTCCCTGATTCTATCAGAGTGTGGAGAGGCCGGCGATCCTTGACCTATGAGTGTTTCGACTGCGGCCGGGGCTTCGTGTCCTAGCATGAGGACACGTGCTACTGGGCCACAACACCTGATTGGTAGCAAGCCCCATTGGGATGGTATGGTCAGAACATCACTCTTGGGCTCCTTCCAATCACAATCACCTGACAGGAGGTCATATGATGAAAGATTCGGTTGGTGACCCGCGCTTCCCGATCTGGTTGATCGGCGATTCACCCCCTGAGGCATGGGCAGATCAGTTGGACACTCCTCTCGACGCCAGGCATCCCGCTCGTCACAACATATGGACTGCCGTAGCGGACACCATGCAAGACAGGCTATTCAGGGTGAGGGGACTTAGGATGGACATGTCTCGCCTATACATTCGCAATGCAACGCTAAGCCGTGATGAGCAAATACAAGTCTCAACAGACAGACTCAGAAAGCTGCTTGAGGAGTACAGCCCCAGCATCGTCCTTACCTTCGGTGCACCTGCATTCAAGATCGCTCTGCTGGCCTCTGGAGAGACTCCCAGAAAGTCCTATGGGACAACCAAGCTGCTCGGAGACCAGTTCAGGGCTCGCGTTGACAACTACAAGCCGGATAGCAGCAATGTGATTCCGCTGCTGCATGTCTCAGTAGCGAGAGGCCGGTATCTGTCGGCGCACAGGGATTTCGTTGACGATCATGGGGATATGCCCGCAAACTACTTCAACTATGTCGGAAAACGTCTCGC
>PUNI01000526.1 GCA_003551745.1 Paracoccaceae bacterium
CCCTCGTCATAGCGCTGGCCCAGCTCGGTGATCGCCGCGGTCAGCGCCCGCACCTCCTCGACCAGGGCCGCGTTCAGTTCGGCCGCCCCGGGCATCTCAGGCTCCTCGGCCAACACGCCGATCACCGTCTGCAGATTGGCCGCCGGGCGGCGCACGCGCTCGAACACCTCGGCCAGCAGCGCCTCGCGCGCCGAGTGGGCGGCGATGTCGGCGGTCACGT
This sequence comes from Paracoccaceae bacterium, assembly GCA_003551745.1. Lineage (GTDB taxonomy): Bacteria > Pseudomonadota > Alphaproteobacteria > Rhodobacterales > Rhodobacteraceae > Rhodobaculum. The sequence goes on from PUNI01000526.1 coordinate 221, forward strand.
CGCGCAGCGTCAGCACATAGCCCGGCGCCACGCCCTCGTCGCGCCGCGCCAACACCCGCATCCGGCCCGCGAGCACCCGCGCCTCGCCCGTGGTGGCGCAGAGCAGGTCCGAGGCCGCATCCGCATCGTCAGCCTCGCGCAGCCGCTCATAGGCCAGCCGGATCGGCCCCTCGCGCAGATAGTCGAAGAGATCGCGCGCCAGCCCCGGCCGGCCGCCCGAGCCCAGCAGATCCACCGCCTGGCTGTTGTAGAAGACGATCTGATGCTCGCCGGTGCACAGAAGAACCCCCAGCGGCACGTCCGACAGCAGCGCCTCCAGCCGGTATTTCTCGGCCGACAGCCGCGTGGTCTCCCGCGCCACGGCCTCGGCCAGCGCGTTGCGGGTCTCGGACAGCTGGTCGGCGACGGCCCCGGCTGCGGGCACCAGATCGCCAAGGTAGCGCGCCCGCTCGGCATCGATCTCGGCCTCGATGCCGGCATGGGCGCGGGCCCGGAAGGCGGCCGAGAGCGACTCGATTGCCCGACCCACGTTCTGGTCGAAGAGATACCAGACCCAGGCGATCAGCCCGAGGATGACGAACCCCGCCACCAGCCCGGACTGGATGAACCCCTGCAGGGCCTCGGGCCGGCCGAGCCGCTCGAAGCCGAGCCACAGGCCGCCCGCCAGCGCGCCCAGGCAGGCCAGCGCCAGCCCCGCGAACAGGAGCGCCAGGCGAATCCGCAACCCGAGCCGCGCGATCATGGCCACCCCCCGCGCCGGCCTGCGGGCACAGCGACGCGCATGCCGCCCGCCCTCATTTCGCCCCGGCGTCGGAGGTCTGCGCGCGGCCCTCGGTCAGGATCCGCCGCACCTCGGTGCGCAGTTCCTTCAGGTCGAAGGGCTTGGCAATGAACCCGTCCGCGCCCATGGCAAGGCCCTTGCGCCGCTCCACCGCCGAGCCGCGCGCGGTCATCATCAGGATGCGCACCTGCGCCAGATCGGGGTCGTCGCGGACCTGCTGGCAGATCTCGTAGCCAGACACCTCGGGCAGCATGATGTCCAGCAGCACCAGATCGGGCCGCAGTTCGCGGATGCGGTCCACTGCACCGCCGCCGGTCGACAGCCGCTCATGGGCATAGCCCTCGCGCCCGAGCAGGAAATCGAGCGCGATGGCGATGTTGTCCTCGTCCTCGACCACGAGGATGGTCTTCCGGTCCTCTCCTCCCATGGTCTCCTCCCTCAGGCAATCGATGCGCAGGCTGCCCGCAGCACCGGATCGTCCGGCGGCAGCCGCAGCCAGTCGGCGCCGACGATCGAGCCGTCCTCGGCGAACACCACAGTGTCGCGGAGATCGGCCCGCATCCCCGCGCCGCAGTCGAACACCACCGGCACCGGCCGACCCGGCTCCCATCGGCCAAGCAGCACGAGGCGCGTGATCAGGATGCCGGGGTAATCGGGGTTCGTCCGGTCGAAGCGGTGGTCGATCACCGTCATCCGGTTGGTGAAGGGCCAAAGGTAGGTCCATGGCCGGAACCAGGCGGTGGATTCGTTCATCGAGGCCACCGTCGCCTCCTCGGGCAGCTGCTCGACGATGCGGCCGGCCCAGGTGTATTCCATGTAGACCACGAAGCCGATCATGGCCGCGCCGGCGCTGGCGGGCACCAGCCAGGCCGGCGCGCGCTCGCCCAGGAACCGCCGCGCGATATGGGCGAGGGCGCCGGCGGTGACCGCCACCATCACGGCTCCGATGAACTCCAGCAACATCCTCCCGGCCCCTCCCAAGGCCCGCCGTCACGGCACAGGATCAGCCCAGCAAGCCCTTCCCGTGCCCCACCGCCGATTGCATGGTGCGCACCACCACGAAGGCGTCGCGCAGATGGCTGCGCTCGAAATCCGAAAGGTCCGAGGGCGCCATGTAGTTGTCGGGCTTGCGCCCGGCGCGCACCAGCGCGGCCTGCGCCTGCAGCCTCAGCCGGGCGATCAGGTCATAGGCTTCGGTCAGGTCGCGCGCACCCGAGGCGCTGATCACGCCGGCGGCCTCGGCCGCGAGCAACCGGGCGCGGGTGTTGACCTCCGCAAGCCGGCCCTTCAGCGCATAGACCCGGCCGAGATCGACGACCGGGATCACGCCGCCCATCTTCATGTCGATGTGATTGCGGTATTCGCCCGACCGGATCGTCGCGAAGCCGCGCAGCAGCCCCAGCGGCGGCTGGTGCTTCAGCGAGTTGGAGATCATGTGCGCCACGAAGATCGAGTTCTTCGAGGCCATCTCCAGCGTCTGGGCCTGCAGGTCGCGGTAGAGCCGCGCCTCGCCGCCGATCGGGCGCAGGTCGAACATCACCGAGGCCAGCATCTGCGCCTCGGGGTTGGGCGTGTCGACCCAGCCGCGGAAATAGCCCCGCCACACCCGCACCGGCTGGCACCAGCGCGGGTTGGTCGCCATCATGTCGCCGGGGCAATGGACATAGCCGGCCGCGTGGAGCCCGTCGGAGACGAATTTCGCGAGCTTCGCGAAATAGCCCATGTCGTCCTTGCTGACGGCATCGTCGAGAAACAGGCAGTTGTCCTGGTCGGACACGCCGGTCTGCTCCTGCCGCCCCTGGCTGCCGCAGGCGAGCCAGAGATAGGGCACCGGCGGCGGGCCGAACTCGGCCTCGGCCAGCTTCAGCAGCCGCCGGGTGACGGCATCGGCGACATCGGTGATCAGCCGCGTGACCACCTCGTGGGCATTGTGCGCGCCGACCAGCTGAACCAGAAGCCGCGGGATGCGGGCGGTGATCTCGGCCATGTCGGCCACGCTGTCGGCCACCGCGGCGTCGCGGATCAGCTGGGCCGACGAGACGGCCTGGAACCGCGTCAGGTCCGTCTGGGTGATCATGCCCTTCAATTCGGCGCCCTCCACCACCGGCAGATGGCCGATGCGGCGCTCGAGCATCATGTGCAGGATGTCGGAGCCCAGGGAGGAAGGGTCGAGGGTGAGGGGGTCATGGGTCATCACCTCGCCGACCGGAGTGGTGCCGTCGCGGCCCTCGGCCAGCACTCGCGCGGTCAGGTCGCGGGTGGTGACGATGCCGATCAGCCGCGCCTCGCCGTCGACGACGCCCAGCGACGAGATCTTGCGGTCGCGCATCACCGCCGCCGCCTCGCCGACCGGGGTCTCGGCCGTGCAGGTGACGGGCTTCCGGCTCATCAGGTCGGCCACCTTGAGCGTGGCGAGGTCCGAGCTTCGGGTCTCGGTGCTGCGCGACCGGCTGAAGAAGCGGTTGAAGGCGGGGTATTCGGCGATCAGCCGGCGCAGCTCCTCGAGCGGCAGCATCAGCAGGACCGACGCCTCGGTGGTGCGCGCCGAGGTCAGCGCCAGCCCGTCGCGCAGCAGCCCGCGCTCGCCGAAGCTGTTGCGCGGGCCGAGGATCGACACCAGCGCGCCGTTGCGGTCGAGCACCTCCACCGCGCCGCGCTTGACCAGGTAGAGGCCCTTCAGGGGTTCGCCCGAGGCGTAGATCTCGGCGCCGGCGGGATATTCCCTGCGGCTGAAGGAACCGGCGACGCGCGCCAGTTCGTCCCGCGGCAGGCTGTCATAGGGATGCACCGTCTCCAGAAACGCGACCATGGTTTCAAGCTGGCTGTCCATGCCGGGCTCCAGGGAGGGGGCTGGCCCGCGCCGCCGTCGGGGCGCGGGCCACTGGTCGCGGCGGGGCCGGCCACAGCCGGCCCCGCGGGCTTGCTCAGTGATCCACGGCGCCGGCCGCACCGCGCGGGATGCGGATCGACTCCACCAGCTCCTGGATCTCTTCCGGCGGCTCCTTGGTCATGCTCATGACCACATAGGCGACCACGAAGTTGATCACCGCACCCACCGTGCCGAAGGACAGCGGCGAGATGCCGAAGAACCAGTTGTCCGGCGTGTTCGGCAGCATGTTGGTGCCGGGGATGAAGAACCAGCCGAGGTAGGTGAAGATGTAGAG
>PUNI01000571.1 GCA_003551745.1 Paracoccaceae bacterium
CGCTCATGCTGACGCGCAAGCAGATGGATCTGCTCAATTTCATCCACCAGCGCCTGCAGCAGGACGGGGTGCCGCCCTCCTTCGACGAGATGAAGGAGGCGCTGGATCTGCGCTCCAAATCCGGCATCCACCGGCTGATCACGGCGCTGGAGGAACGCGGCTTCATCCGCCGCCTGCCGCACCGGGCGCGCGCCATCGAGATCCTGCGTCTACCCGAGCCGCTGCAGGGATCCACCTTCATCCCGAGGGTTATCGAGGGCGACGCGCCGCGCGCGCTGGCGCGCCCACGCGGCGCGATGCCGGTGACAGAGAGCGCGGCGGTCGATCTGCCGGTGATGGGCCGCATCGCCGCCGGCACGCCGATCGAGGCCATCAGCGAGGTCAGCCACCATGTGGCGGTGCCCGGCACGATGCTGGGCGGGGGGGCCGAGCACTATGCGCTGGAGGTCCGCGGCGACTCGATGATCGAGGCGGGCATCAATGACGGCGACATCGTGGTGATCCGGGCCCAGGACAGCGCCGAGACCGGCGACATCGTGGTCGCTCTGGTGGAGGAGGCGGAGGCGACGCTCAAGCGGTTCCGCCGCCGCGGCAACATGATCGCCCTGGAAGCGGCCAACCCCGCCTATGAGACGCGCCTGCTGCGCGAGGACCAGGTGCGCATTCAGGGCCGCCTCGTGGGCCTGATCCGCAGCTACTGAGCGCCCGCCAGCGACGCCTCGCAGCGCGAAGGGGCAATGGCCCCGACGGAGGTCGCCATCCGGTTTGCCGCCGTGCCAAGCCCAACGGCTTGCAAGCGCAGGCTGTGCATGCAGACATCGGGTGCGGCGTCGGCTGCACGGCCGTCGGGGCCAGCGACCATGATGGACAACCACGGCTGCGCGCCCTCGAACACGACCCCGTTTCACCCTCACCGGAGCGCAGACCGGCCGCGCGGCCCGGGATCGGGCGCAGCGCGAAGCGGTGCGTCCGTCGCCGGTGTGGTCCGTGGCTCCGCTCAGGGATCGCCGGCGATCAGGCCCAGCGTGGTGGCGAGGAGCTGCGCGGCGAGCAGGGTGCCGCGGCCGTGGATGTCGTTGTCGGGCATCAGCTCGACCATGCTGAAGCCGGCGATGCGCCCGCGCTCGCCCGCGCCGCGGATCAGGCCCAGAACATCCCAGTAGCCGAGGCCCCCGGGCGTGGGCGCGATGACCGCCGGCATGATCGCCGGATCGAGCGCATCGCAGTCGAGCGCCACATGGATGCGCGCGCCCTCGGGGATCAGCCGCAGCACCGCTCCGGGGCCCTCGCGCGCCAGCGCCTCGGCCGGCACGATCTCGGCGCCCCAGGCGCGGGCCGCCTCCAGATCCTGCGGGCGCGCCGAACCGAACCCACGCGCGCCCACCTGCAGGATGCGCTCGACATGGCCCATCTCGGACGCCCGCCGCATCACCGAGGAAAGCCCCCAGCGCTCGCCCTCGATCTGCTCGCGCCAGTCGATATGCGCGTCGATCTGCAGGATCGTCAGCGGCCCCTGCCCCTCGAAGCCCTGCAGGAGCGGAATCACCACCGAGTCGTCGCCGCCCAGCACCACCGGCACCGCGCCCGTGCCCAGGAGCGATGCCACCGCATGGCGGATCTTCACGCGGTTGCCGGCGGCATCCGAGGCCGCCAGCGCCAGATCGCCGCAATCGACGACCGCGCCCTCGGCCCAGCCAGGTCGGCCAAGATCGAAATTCACATGGCTCCGGCTGCCGGCATAGGGCGCGGCGGCCGCACGGATCGCCTGCGGGGCGCGCGCGCAATAGGCTCCCACCGAGGCGTAGGGCGAGGCCATCGGCACGCCGAGGATCGCCGCCCGGCCCTGCGCACGGGCCGGATCTGGGCAAGCCGGCACGCCCAGGAAGGTCTTCGCAGGGCCGCCGCCCAGGATGTCACCGATCCCCGCCAATCGCGCCCCCGATCCAGGCCAGCCCCGAAACGCAAACGGCACCCGCGCGGGGTGCCGTCTGCCGTCAGCTGGGCGCGGGCCTTACGCCTGCGCCTCGGTGATGAACTTCACCGCGTCGCCGAACGTCTGGATGGTCTCGGCCGCATCGTCGGGGATCTCGATGCCGAACTCCTCCTCGAAGGCCATCACGAGCTCGACGGTATCGAGGCTGTCGGCGCCGAGGTCGTCGATGAACGAGGCGCTGTCGGTGATCTTGTCCTCCTCGACGCCCAGGTGTTCCACGACGATCTTCTTCACGCGATCGGTGATATCGCTCATCTCGTTCCTCGTTCACGTGGGGCGGGAAATCCCGTCCCGGATTGTCCTGCGTTTCGGGGCCTTACGCGGCCCCTGTTCCCGCTGCTCCGTGGAGCACCTCGCGGACCGGGATCCTGCCCGAACCGCCGACCGGCTCGGGCGCGTTTCGCCCCGGCGCAATCGAGGGCCGCCTATAGCACAGCATGCAGCGGGGGCAAACGCTTTCGCAACCCCCGGCTGCGCGCGCCGCGGGAGGATGTGCGGCGTCGCGGTTTGCGCCGCCAGCCGCAGCGCTTGCGGCCATCCGGAGGTCGGGGCGCGCCTATCCAGCCGGCTGCGGGCAGCCCGGCGCTGCCGCGTCAAGAGACAGGCGCGGGAACGGTCCTTCGCAGCGTCAGTCCTCGGCGGGGACCAGCCGCAGCAGCGGCACGTCATCACCATCGGCGATGACATAGATGAAGCCGTCGTTGGGCCCGACCGCCACGTCCCGGATCCGCCAGCCCTGCCCTTCCAGCAGCCGCACCGGCGCCGCGACCTCGTGGCCGTCGACGGCGAACAGGCCGAGATAGCGATGGAAGAGGTTGCCGACCAGAAGATGGCCCTGCCAGTCGGGGAAGGCCTCGCCCTCATACCAGGCCATGCCCGACGGCGGGAAATGGTCGTCGCGGCCAGGCCCCCAGTGGAAGGCCGGCATGACGAAGCCGTCACCGGGCTGGTGCACCTCGGCGAACTGCTCTCCGGTGCGGTAATCGACGCCGAAGGCCGCCAGCGGCCAGCCATAGTTGCCGCCGCGCTGGACGACGTTGATCTCGTCGCCGCCGGCCTCGCCGTGCTCGGCCAGCCAGATTTCGCCGGTTTCGGGATGCACCGCCATGGACTGGATGTTGCGGTGCCCGTAGGACCAGATCGCCGGCGCCGCGCCCTCGACCTCCACGAAGGGGTTGCCGTCGGGCACCGCGCCATCCAGCGTCAGGCGGATGACGGCGCCGTTCTCGCTGGAGAGATCCTGCGCGATGTGGTCCGGGCCGAAATTCTTGAAGTTGCGGTCGCCCGTGCCCATGAACACATGGCCATCCTGAAAGACGATGCGCGCGCCGTAGTGTGCCTGGCTGTCGATACCGGGGCTGACCTGGAACAGCACCTCGAGGTCGCTGACTTCGCCCGCCGCGCGGTCGAATCTGGCCCGGCCGAGATGGGTGGTGGTGCCACCGTCGACCGCGCCGGACCATGTCATGTAGACGAGACCGCTCTCCGCGAAATCGGGCGCGACCTCGATGTCGAGCAGGCCGCCCTGACCGCGGCCGTCAACGTCCGGCGCGCCGGCGATGTCAATCACTTCGCCGCTGTCGGCGTCCCACAGCATCAGCGTGCCACGCCGGCCGGTGATCAGGATGTCGTCGCTGTCGGGCAGGAAGGTCATGCCCCACGGCCGGTCGAGCCCCTCGGCGAGAATCTCGATCTCGTAGGGATCGGCCTGCGCGGGCGACAGGGCGAGAAGCGATGCGGCGGCGGTGCCGGCCATCGTGAACGCGCGGGTCTTCATGGGACCTCCTTCTTCGTTGCTTGGACCCCCTTCAGGTGAGGTCTTTGCCCGCGGCGTCAACTCACGACGGCGTTCGGCGGCGAAGGCCGGGCGCTCAACTGGCAATTATTTCAGCCATTTGGCGGCGACGCTTCAACCCCTTCATCAATCCAGTTCGACCGTCTCCCACATCCCCCAGCCGAGGCTGCCCTCCCAGGCCGCGGGGCCGGCGCGGCGCACCCGCACGGCCTTGATGACACCGGCATGGGTGACGGCGAGCAGCGGTCGCGGGCCGCGGCGCCAGTCGGCCAGCGCCGCGCCGACACGCGCGGCAAGCTCGGCGACCGTCTCGCCGCGGTAGCGCACGCGCAGCATATGGTCGTCGGTGAAGCGGCCGATGACGGTGGCTTCGACG